>NZ_JBSPZA010000024.1:0-61735 GCF_053851535.1 Desulfoplanes sp. PS50
CTCAGACCAGCTACTCATCGTCGCCTTGGTAGGCCGTTACCCTGCCAACAAGCTAATGAGACGCGGACTCATCTACAAGCAATAGCTTTCAGGAAGAGGCTATCTTTACCGACAATCAATATATAATTGCCAGACCATCCGGTATTAGCTCCACTTTCGCGAAGTTATCCCGAACTCGTAGGTAGATTATCCACGCGTTACTCACCCGTGCGCCACTCTACTTACCCCCGAAAGGGCTTTCTCGTTCGACTTGCATGTGTTAGGCACGCCGCCAGCGTTCATTCTGAGCCAGAATCAAACTCTCCAGTTATGAAATGAACCCAGGCCAGCTCTTGCGAACCGACCTTTATGCTTAAAACCTTAATATGTTCTAACTCGCTATTTAATTGTCAAAGACCTTGCCTGCTTACATCAGCAAAACGCAGCTTCTAATCTCCTGCGCGCTACCGTGTCAACAAGTTTCTCAATCAAAGATCAGGTCGCTCCCGCCAAAAAATCAGGACGCGACAAGGAGAAGTTTACTAGCCAAACCACCCTCTCCTGTCAATCGATTTTTTATCTTTCTTGCAGATCGGTCTGAGATCAAAATCACCTCACAACCACCCGCATCCCATCGACCCGTCTTCGTTCTCAAAAAACAGATACTTCATATTGTATTCCAACAACTTGAACCGGACCTCTTCGCCTTCACGGCCTGTCCCGCTCAAGAGATGCGCTTTCTATGGACACCAGATCCTTTTGTCAAACACTTTTTTTAAAATTCTTTTTTTAGCATCATAACACCCTGTATAAATTTTAAAAATCTATAACCATCGGCCAGGCCTCAAAAAAATTTGCTTCTGTTTTATTCCACAGTCACAAAATTCACGTCAGGCCTCGTTTTTCTTCTCATACTCGCTTGATCCGCTTGGAACGCCCCTTGTTTCGTCATTCTTTTATGTGTACGTTCCCGAGTTCCAACTTTCTGATTCACCCGGCAGGAATCAAGGCAATCCGGTGTAATTCCGGGACGGTACAGCCGCTGCTCTTTATATCACAGTCAGCACCCTGTTCCTGTTGCATGTCTTATTTTCAACTCAATATGGTAGGGATGTAGCCACCACGGTTCATCCGTTAAGGAAACTAAGTATGCCCGAAACACCACTTATCACCCGAGAATCCGCAAAGATGGCTCTTGAGGAGCATATCAGATTTCAGGAATCCGTGAGCTCCAAAAAATATCAGATCCGTGACCGCAAGGGCCGATTGCAGGAACACTCCTTCACCGATGTCAGGAACCGATTATGCCGGGAATTTTTGAAACATTCGCGGTTCGAAAAAGATGAAAACGAACAGGTCTGTGAAATGCTGCAGACAGGACGATTCATCCCTGCGGGTTCCATCCTGAGTGGCCTCGGAAACGAGTACAGCAAATGTTCATTAAGTAATTGCTACCTGGCCAAGATCGAATCCGATTCGCTCGAGGGCATCTTCGAGGCCCAGAAAAAACTGGCCAGGACTTACTCCTATCGAGGCGGAAGCGGCATTGACATCACCATTCTCAGACCGGCAGGCGACCCAGTGAACAATGCCGCGGTCAGTTCATCGGGCGCGGTCAGTTTCATGCCCCTTTTCAGCGAACTGACCAACACCATCGGTCAAAACGGCCGGCGGGGTGCGCTGATGATCTCCATGGACATCCGCCATCCCGACACCCGGCGGTTTATCTGGAGCAAAAGCAAACCCGAGGAAATCTTCGGGGTGGATTCCCTGACCGGCAAAACCCAGGACGTGTTCGGGGCGAACATCAGTCTCAAGGTCACAGACACCTTCATGCAGGCCGTGGAAAATGATCTGGACTGGACCTTTGTCTTTCCGGATCGAAACCGCATCACGGCAAGGGTGGTGAATCCATCGACTCTGCAATTTTATCCCGAGGTATTCAGAGCCCTTGATCCACAAAACGATGACCGGATCGAGGCGGAAATCGTCTACAAAATCATCTCTGTGGACCATGAAAACCATTGCATCGAGGTCCAACCGGACCTTCCCGCCGGCGAGGAACTGGCCGCCCTGCCCAAGGGCCAGCTGACCTTTTCAGTATCTAGGCGGCGCAAAAAATCCTCGGGCATCTTCGATCCTGTCCGTTCGGTGTACAATGTTCTGTGGGACGGGGATTACAGCAGATGGGAAGACTTCGGCCTTCCACTCAAAGCCTATGCTACAATCAAGGCCCGTGATCTGCTCGAGGAGATCAGTGCCTCGGCATGGCAATCAGGCGATCCGGGCATTTTGTATCTCGATACCACCCAGAACCTCACCCCGGGCACCTTTGTCGATCCCCTCCGGCTCAAGCCCATGTCCACCAACCCGTGTGGGGAGCAGAGTCTGGGATATTGGAACAACTGTCTTTTGGGGGCCCTGGTTCTGCACAGGTACGTAGCCAACCCCTATACCAAGGAAGCCCGTTTTGACAGGGATCTTTTCAAAAGTGACATCGCCTTGACCGTGAGTTTCATGGACACCATGTCCGACCTGAACCAGGACAAACATCCCCTGGCCGAACACCAGGAGGCGGACCGATACGGCAAACGAATCGGCATTGAATTCACGGGCCTGGGCGACATGCTGGCCATGCTCAACATGCGCTACGGCAGCGAAGAATCCATCTCCTTTCTCAAAGAAGTTCTCAGGGAAAAGGCGCTTGCGGAAATCGAGGTCAGTGTCCGGATCGCCCAAAAGCTGGGATGTGTCCCGGCCCTGGAGGACAGGATCGCCCGAAAACGGTTTCTGGAATGTCCCTATATCACGAATCTCGATCTGCCCAAACAATTACAGAAACAGATTCTCGCGACAGGGCTGCGCCACACCGCCTTTAATACTGTCGGGCCATCCGGGTCTATTTCCATCATGTCAGACAATTGCACCTCAGGGATCGAACCTGTTTTTTTGTTCAGCTATACACGGGAAACCCGACTCGAGGCGGGCAGGGTCTTCGAATTTACCCATATGCCCCCCCTCAAATGGATGGTGGAGACCAATCAGGAAGATCTCTTTGGGAAATACACCGCCCTGGATCTCAAGAAAAAACTCAATTATGTCCAGGCCGACGAGCTTGACTACATGGACCGCATCCGCATGCAGGCCGCGATCCAGGAATTCACGGACAGCTCCATCTCTTCGACCATCAATCTTCCCGAAGACACCCCCAAGGAGATCATCTTCCAGATCTATCTCCAGGCATGGAAACATGGCCTCAAAGGGGTGACTATCTTTAGAAATGGCTGCAAAAAAGGCGTACTGGGCAAGAAAGAGGACAAGAAAGACCCCGAACCGACCATGCGTGGCCAGAACCCCAGCCTGTTCGAACGGGAACTCGAGGATATCGAACGGGCCGAGCGGCACCGGGTCATGTGGAAGGGGTCCAAGATGTATATCATCGTCTCCCTGGACGAATCAGGCAACCCTATTGAGATCTTCGTCAAACTCCCCAAAGAGGCCGGGGTGACCGGGGATGGCATCTACAACGAACAGGTCTTCCAGGAAAAATATTCTCTCTGGGAAACCATCACCCGGCTGGCAAGCCTTCTGCTGCGGGTGGGCATGCCCATCAACCGGATCATCACTCAATTGGACCGCTCCAGCTACAACATCATCGACGCAGCGGCCATCATTGCCAGAATTCTGCGCCATTACGTTTCCCTGGACATGGACGATCAGACCATTGTCGCCAAGGGGCTGGGCGATCCCTGCCCGGAATGCGGCAAACACGCCTATGTCCCTGAGGGCGGGTGCAAGATCTGCAAGGCATGTGGATTCACCACCTGTGGCTGAAGGTCCCGGGCACACCAACGCACAAAGGACCGGAGTCATTGACTCCGGTCCTTTTTTTGTCAGACAAAAACATCGGTTCAAGCGGCCTGTAAAAAAGATTTCCACCACACGAGGATCGACACAGGAGACAGCCCGTTATCCAGGGTGTACATCCGTCCCCATGAACCGACAGGTTCATGGGTCTTCCATTTTAAGATACGCAAGCAGGTCCTGCCGCTCCCATTGCCTTGCAACGATCAATTCCTTACCGGCCCTGGCAAGTTGTTTGATCCGGTATTCCGTCTGGTAGGCCCGCGATTTGGAGTCCAGTGCCACCCAATAGACCAGCTCGACCACTTTTCTGGCCCGGGTGTATCTGGCCCCCTTGCCCAGACGATGTTCATCGTACCGTTTGGAAATATCAATGGTTACACCGGTGTACAGGGAGTCATCCCCACAGCGGAGCATGTACACATACCAGGTGCGATTCGGCATCACGGATGAACACGGGCTGCATCGATGGACTCGATAAATGCCACGGCGAACCCGATGCTTTGTACAGTCAAAGGCTCGCAGGGATGTCCTGGATTGTGCGGGCCGAATCCTTCGGGACGCAATTGGCGGCACAAAAGGGTCCCGAACCGTTCCTCGAACCGGCGGGCAAACTCCCGGCACCAGCCGATGGTCTCCCCGTCGGGCAGGCCGTTTGCCCTTCCCCATATCCCCAGAAACATGAGCGGACCTTCGACCAATCCGCATTGGGCACCATACTCGCCGGCACCGTGCATGCCCAGAGCCGCGTCCAGTACCTGATCATTCATGGGAATGCCGAAAACCTCTCCCAGAATTTTCAGAGAGGCTGTGGCACAATTGATATCGTCCCGCCAATAATAGACCGAGACCCGGTCCCGGATGAGTTCCTTCCTGTCCATAGCAAGTTCACCTGCCCCGTATCGATCGACTGATCCCTGCAATCCGCCACGGACTCGGATCCAGGGGTTCCCGTTCCTTCATCCTGAACCTGACCCGTAACTGCCCGGGAGGGATCGTTTATCTCATCATGCCCGACCTGTCGAGATTTCTACGGGGCAACCCCAGGGCTGATCTATCGGCCTGGGGGTGTTTGAAGACAATCTACTCCACCACCCAGATCGTGCCGTTTGTGGCGTTCTGCATGACCGAGGTGGAAACGCTGCCAAAGAGAAACTCCTCGGTTCGGGAAACCCCTCGTCGGCCGATGACAATGGTCCCGTACCCGCCCTTCTCCTGAACCCGCAGGATCTCCTGGGCGATGCTCGTTCCCGGGGTACAGTAGTCGGTGGACTCGTGCAGGGGCGAGGTACAGCTGACCACGTATTCCTCCGTGATCCCGTCATCCGGGATACCCAGCTCCCGAAGCATCGTCTTGGCCTCTCCAAGAAAGGATCGCAGCCGCTGCTCCTTGTCCTGGGCGGCCTGCTTCCACGCCTCGTCTGTGGCGAACCTGTCCCGGTTGGGCGGTTTTTCCACATAAAGCAGACAGATACGTACACCCGGAGATCCCCCGAGCATCTCCCCGACATAGGAAACCGCCCGTTTGGAGTTTTCGGACGAATCCACCGCTATGAGCACCTTTTTGCGTTCCATGGTTCCTCCCCTTGCGTTGAATGGTATCTGCCTTTTTTAGCCGGTCATATCCCCGAGGGTCTGTTCGAGGTCACTCAAAAATTCATCCGTATGGGTATAAAAGACCCGGGCACTCTGGGCGAAATGCATGAGTACCCTGTTCAGGGATTCCGGGATATAGGGAAAAAGCATTCGCAGATTGGCCAGCCGGCTCGCAAAAAGCATGGAAAAATCGCCGGAATCCGGAGAATTCTTTCCAATGGCCTCGAGATAGGGTCGCAGGTTGTGGGGGGTATAGAACCGCTTGCCGACCAGAAAGAGAAGCAGATTACCCAGCCCGAACAGATCCAGACCGTAGGGATTCTCATGAAATTCATAGGTGTAGTCGAAATCGATCCACACGTAATTCCCTGTTCCATATTCCACAAAAAGGTGATCCCGCCGGATATCCCCGTGGTTCTCCCCGTGGCGATGGAGAAATCGAATGGCCTCGCACGCGGTCATGAACTTGGTCAGGATGTCCGGAAGGGCTTCATGGAAATAGGTGGCATGATCCATGTCCAGTTCATCGACCGCCTCGGCAAGCCGCTTACCCCGAACCACGGTCAGGATACGCACATTGTTTCCCACGGCATCGTCTACGGCAACGCCCTGCATGAAGCGGTTATCGCCACGGACCAGCTTGAGCATGCGCGCCTCCTTGCGGGGACTTCGATAGGCGGTTATCTCCACAGGACCGAGCCGGATGGGAAAATTCTCGTAAAAAACGAGCTTGATGATCCGCCGCTCCCCGGTTTCCAATTCCCTGCACCGTTTGACCCAGTACTTGGGATCCTCCACCCCGAAACTGCACTCCTTTTCATCACGCAGCACCAGGTAGTGTCTGCCCCCGAGAAGCATGACATCCCCATGATCGATATTCATGAACTCGGTGGTGTCCTCGTAGAGATTCCCGTATCTTCCTATCGACCCTGTGGGGTACATGCGTGTTACAAGATCTTTGACCAGACGGGACATGAATCCTCCTGCAGCCATTGAGTGGTGCGAGCAGCGCCTTGCCGACAGTCCCTGGATGGTCGGGATAATTTTTCCGTGGCCAAGGCGCAAGGCACATCGTTCAGATTCAACCTGATTACATACACACTATCAGACATCCCCTCCCTTGTCAGCACACAATGCCCTTGTGGACAGAAGATCTTGACCCGGAAATGGAGCTCACCTACAAGAAATACATTCCTTCCTCTGCAACACGGTTTCGGACATGATCCAGCTTCTCGATCTCCTCTCCTCGACCTCGCCGGTGATCCTCGCGGTTTTCGCCATTCTCATCATCATGTCCGTCATCTCCTGGTCCATTGTATTTCTCAAGACCATCCAGCTGATACGTCTGCATAACCTCCTGAAAAGAGACATGCGTCTGTTCCGGAAACCAGCCGATCCCCTCAGCCTTGCGGATCTGCTCGATCGATCTCCCCGGTCCATCGTGCGGAGCATGACCCGGGAGGCGCTCCTCGCGGTCACGCACAGGAAAAAATTTCAAAATACATCACCCTCCGGTCATGAGATGGCAACCTGGTTCCACACACGGACCACGGAACTCATGGATGAAAAAATCCGTTCCCTGCAATCAGGGCTGCCTCTTTTGGCCATTTGCGCCAGCACCGCACCGCTACTCGGCCTTTTCGGGACTGTCTGGGGGATCATGCGATCGTTTCATGCCTATGCGGAACTCAAGACGACCACCCTGGCCACAGTCGGCCCCGGCATCGCCGATGCCCTGTCCACGACCGCCTTGGGGCTGATGGTCGCCATTCCGGCAACCCTCGCCTACAACTCGTTTCTCGTCCTTCTGAACAACCGCCGCAACGATCTCGCATACTGTTCCAGACACATGGTCCTGGTTTTTGAGGATACACTGCGTACCGATGGCGCGAAAAACGCTTCGGTCCCGCCTCGTTCCTGACACATCTGCCATTCACCCTGATTTTTGCCCATAAAAAAGGACGACCTGTGCTGTGCACAGGTCGTCCTTTTTTATGGGCTATCTTCCGGACACGTAGTGTATGTGACCGAAAGTCTAAGGTAGCTACCAGAGGTGTTTTCGCTGTTCTTCCATGGCCTTCTGCTGTTCTTCGAAGGTGGCAAACCCGCCCTGATGCAGGGCATCCTCAACGGTCTGGGTCCAGTCCCAGGCAGCATAGATAACCGGCTTGTGGAACATGGCCCTGAAACCTTCGAGTTCCTGACGGTAGAATTCTTCCTGAGCCGATCCAAGATTGTCCCTGAGCTGATGCATGAGGCGAGCGTTCTCGCCGTCGAACCATTCCGTCAGGTCCTCGGGGGTGACGTATTTCTTTAGGATATGGCCATATCCTTCTTTTTGGAGCAAGGTGCGAACCCGTTCGAGGTGCTGCTTTTTGATCCAGTCGCCAAGGCTTGCAACCGTGATGTTTTCCTTTTCAATGGCCGCAACATCGTACTTGGTTTGGGCGTAGGTGTCCGGAACAACAGAGGCTGAAACGATTCCGGCCACACATACCAGGCCACGAATGATTTTGCTGTTGGAGACCCCCTGACCGCAAAAACCGACTTTCTTGCCGTACTTCTGACCGGTAAAGATGGTCGTCAGGATCGCCCAGACAACTGAGGGATCCTCCTCATCGTAGATGTGCTGAAGTCTGGAGTTGTCGCGGTCCGTGCCGAGAACGAGCTGGGTCATGTCATTGGAACCGATGGAAAATCCATCGAATTCCTTGATGAATTCCTTGGCCAGAATGGCATTGCTCGGAATCTCGGACATCTGGATAACCTTGAGATCGTCCTCACCCGAACGCAGGTTGTGTACCTGGGAGAGATAATCTCTGAGACTCCTGGCTTCCTCAAGGGTTCGGACAAAGGGGAGCATGATGTGCAGGTTGCGCCCGCCAAAGGCACCCCGAGCCAGCTTGAAGGCCTCGAGTTCCCAGTCATGAATATTTCTGGAGACGCCGCGGTAACCGAGCATGGGGTTGTCTTCTTGGAATTCAAAAAGAACACCCCCCAGAAGATTGCGGTACTCGTTGGTCTTGTAATCGGTTGTTCTGTAGATGATACTTTTGCCGTAAAAGGCCATGGCAAAAAGACCCAACCCCTGGGCAAGGGTCTGAACATAGAGTTCCTTACCCGTTCTGTATCCTCTGGAGACAAGAATCTGCTTGATCCGCTCGGGCAGGGTTTCGAGCATGTTCATCTCACGCTGCAGGCCGACCTTGCGGGCCACATCCTCGCGCAGGGCCTTGATACGAGCCATGAGGTCAACCACATAGGGATCATTCTCGATCCTCTTGACAATGGCCGCGATCAGCTCGTTGACCTCCTGGGAACGTCGTTCCTCGTCGGGATCGGAAAAACCGAGATCCTTGGAATCAAGAAAGCCCATGATCGCCTTGACATGGTCGTGCAGGTTTTTGGATGTCTTGAGGATATCCAGACGCTGGGTAGCCATCTCCAGATGATCATCCATCTTCTTGTCCAGCTCGCGGATCTGACGATGGATGGCCAGAACCTCATCCGTGCCCTTGAGCCCGGAAGCATTGGAAAGATCTTCCATTTCCTGGGCCAGACCCGTGACAATGCCCACATACTTTCTGAGTTTGAAATCAATGGAAACAACCCCGGCATCCAGCTGTTCCTTAAGTACCTTGGTCAGATCCTCATCGATTTCAGCAAGTTTGTGCCTGACGGTCGATTCCAGAGTTCCTTTGTCATAGGCCTCCAGGGCCATGGGATGAACCCCGATATTGCCGAGCATGAACTCGGCCCTGAGCAGCCCCACCTCAAAATCCGGAACATCGCGTAAACGGGACAGAAACAGGGATTGACCCACATCTGCCAGAATGAGACCGATCTTGGTCTTGGTTGCCGGCAGCTCGGCCACATCGATGATCCCACCGACCTCTTCCATGGGAATGAGTCCCCGGTAGATGCATCCTCGGGAACCATCCACCGTGACCTCCTGGCCGTCCAGGGTTCGCAGAATCTCGAGACGCTTGATGCCGATGACGGCCGGGATTCCCAGTTCACGCGAGGTAATGGCCGCATGGCTGGTATCCCCCCCTGCGTCGGCCATGATTCCCGCAGCGATGCGCATACCGGGAACCATGTCAGGATCGGTCCGTTCGGCAGCCAGGATATCTCCCTTGTTGACCTTGTTCAGTTCCAGGGCCGAGCGCAGAAAACGAACCGTCCCCTGGCCTGCGCCTCGGGAAGCTCCGTTACCCTGAAGCACGACTTCGGCGGTCTTGAGGGCATCGGGTCTGACCTCCATGCGGCGCATGAAAATCTTGGAGGGATGTTTGTCCAGATCAGCATTCCACCGGGTTTCCGGACGTGCCTGGACAAACCAGAGACGATCCCATTTGTCGATGCAGAACTCGGAATCCATGATCATGCCGTCATAGGCCTGACTGATGCTGCGCACTCCTTTGGCGACCATCTCGGCCTGGGCAAGAGAGAGCGACCACCGGCAGGCGGTTTCTTCTGAAACCTTGACGACCTTGGTTCCACTCCCCGAATCGTCATAAACGATCTTCTTGTCCTTGCAGCCCATGTACCGGATGACCACTTCCTGACCGTCGTCGCGCTGAAAGACATAGAACTTGTCCGGCGTGACCATGCCGCTGACAACGGCCTCACCCAGACCGTAACTGGCATCAATGGAAACCAGATCCTTGCGGTCGGTCCCCCTGCATCCGGTTGAGGTGTCCGCACTGAATGCGGTTCCGGAAATGACCGGATTGATCATGCGCATGATACAAACGGACAGAGAGGTGTTCTCGATGGACCATTCTTTTTTGGCCTGGATGGCGATGGACTCGTCCCCTGTTTCCTCGGCCTTGGCAACGGCATCCAGAATGGACTCGCGACGGTAGGTCATGCTGCGAAGGTTATAGGCCGAAGCACAATCCCAATGGTAGGCCTCGGCCACATGGACATCTCCGACAATATTCAAATAGGTGTCCTGCAGACCGGCAAAGGCCTTGTTGCGACTGTCTTCACCAGCTGCGGACGAACGTACGGCAACAGGCACGCTCTCGAGCCCCGCTTCCTTGCAAATGGCCTTGTAAGCCTCCCGGACGGCTGCATCGACCTCCTGGGGCAAATCCACGGAAAGGATGGCCACCTGAACCAGAACCGAGCGCTTGCGGAGCTGATCAATACCTTCAGGGGAGGTGGCGAACCCTTCGACCACATTGTTGACAAAGGTCCGAAGCCGAGTGGTTCCGACCTCGTCACCTGATTTGGCCTTGAGCTGTTTGGCCACCTTGCGGACAAAATTCTGTAGGAAATCCGGATCCTTGTTGATTTCCTGATCGGTCCAGTCGATATTGTCATATTCCTTGTCAACAATGGCCCTGACGGCAGCTGCATTGACCTTGGTGGAATCAAGAACAACATGAAATGCATTGGAAGAGATGGCTCTGAATTGCGGAGCACGGATATTTTCGATAGTGCTGATAATGGCGGTATTGTAGTTTTTCCCGCCGACAAGAAGCTCGGCATCCGGCCCTATGGTCACGATATCATGACCATTGAGAACAAATTGTTCCCTGATCTTCTCGATATGTTTCTTGGGTGTCCCTTTCGTGGTTGATTTTACTTGAACCTCGGAATTCTCTTTCCGAGTCGTTGGATTCTCGGAAACCTTTTCCTGAGTCTTTGCCATCTTCTTTCCTCCTGACGAATCGTAACAGTCTTCAGCCGAAACAAGCCTAACACCCTGAAATCATATGAAAAGTAATTAGATTTTTAGGCAACAACAATGTACGGTAATTTAGCCATTTTTCACAGCCTCCGTCAACAGATTCCTGTCAGACGCACAAGGCAGATTTGTTCTCATCCAACCATCTAACAAATGTGTCCTGGTCAGACGTGCGCTTCCTGGCCGGTCAAGCGGTAACGATGAGACACTGCAAATACAACTCCAAGCAATTAGTGTAGAACTTTTTCAGACAACCGTTTACTCTCAAAACGGCTTTTCAGGACATTTACATGCACAATTCTCCATACAAGCAAACATTGCTGTCATGCAAAACAAGACACTGTCCACAAAAAGTACAAAAGGCCGGAAGCATTCATGCTCCCGGCCTTGTTCGTATGAAGAGTGTTTACAGTTTTTGACCGCAAAAGGCACAGAATTTATCTTCCTCGCGCACGGCCGGATGTTTACAGGTGGGACACCGTCTGGGAATGGGCATCAATTCAACCAGCAATTCACCCTCGTGAACAGGAACCATTTTTTTATCTTCCTGGTAGTCGGCAACCTTGAGGACCCGTTTGACCATCCCGTGAACCGTGGAAACGACGGCCTTTTCCTGTTTCATGATCGAGATATTGAACAATTCCTCGCCAGGCTTGACAATGTCACCGGGCTGCACCTGCATGACCCAGAGATCACCGTTACTTGGAGAGCCCACATGAAGGGGGTTGTCTTTATCCGCAATCTCAAAGGCATTTTCCTCCAGCCCCGTGGCCTCAGCCACCTTGACCTGGTGGGAAAAGAACTCGGAATCAAGGGAGTATCTGACCACACTATTCCCCCTGGCATCGGGATCAGTGATCGACAGCAGAGTCAGCAGATGATGCTTGCCCTGGGAGTCGCGGAAGTAGAGATCTCTCCCGGTTTCCAACCCCTCGAACCAGACATCCAGAGGAAGCTGGTTGGCGTCCCCAAAATCCCGAACAAAATCAAAGGTGTTCAGGGCATCACCAGGATGATTCAGATAGAGCACCAGCTCCTCGTCTGAAGGATCACGCTCGAGATGATCAACCAGGGCCTTGCGCTCGGCCTCGACATCCATGTCCGGAAGCGTTGCCAGAGGGGAATTTTCTGTGCGCTCCATCAGGGCATGTTCATATTCATCGCCAAAGGCACTCTCATAGACCCATCTGTCGGGAAACCCGAGGGGAAGACGACCGAATTTGCCAAGCAAAAGATTCCTGAAGGCATCGTTACAATTTTTGTACAGAGCAAGACGTTCGCGTTTAATCTTTTCGGAAAGGGATCTTTCCGGGGTGGTTACTACGGTATCGAGAACATTCAAAAGCCTGCGAACGGCTTTCTTGCCCCCGTTTTTAAAGGCACCGGTCACGGCCAGAAAGGCGGTGTTCCAGGTGATCTGAGAGCCTGGGGTCACATCATGATATCTGACGATCTGCCTGGTTCCCTCCAGAAACTTGAGCATATAGGGTAAAAGATGGATGTAGCCCTGCTGCATGGCACCTTCCTGGGAAGACGAGGTAGCGCCGCCGGGCATGCCGTGCTTGACCACATCATAGTCGATCCCCTGAAAATACGGGGCTGCATACTTGTCATAGTAGGGCATGACCTGCTTGAGCACAAATCCACAGGTCCTGATCATCTCCTTGTTCAGATTCGTCTTCAGCCCCAGTTCGTCCTCAATATATGCAGCCGTAGAAAGTACCTCGCCCTGGCCGTACCAGCGAACCGAAGCCCCGATGGCCGTATCCACGATATGGGCTCCGGCCTGAGCTGCCGCACCCACTGCCGGGACAAAGAGACCATCGGTGTAATGGCGGTGATAATGGACCACGAGTTCAGGCCAGGCCTTGCGAATGGACGCTACAAGCTCACTGATAAATCGGGGAGGACAGACCCCGGCCATATCCTTGAGACCGAGAATAATCTTCTTTTGAACCTTTTCCGGTGAAAGCCCGCTCACTGCCGCTGTCATGGCAAGGATTTCCTCGACCACCCCAAGATAATGGGGGACATCAAATCCCTTGGCCCAGGACAGAGAAATAGCCGGCTCGAAAATGTTCCTGGTCGAGTTGAGGACCACTTCGGCAAAAGGACGCATATTTTCGATATGATTCAAGAAATCAAAACAGCGAATCACATCGTAGTGCTCACAGATCATCTCGCCGGTCAGCCGCATGAGATTCTTGGGCTGCGGTTTATACCCAAGCACATTGGTTGAGCGGATGAGAATCTGTTTGAGCGTCTTGGGAGCGAATGCATTCCACTCTTCGGCCTCGGAAAACGGATAGGTCATATTGGCCAGCATGGCCACGTGAAAATGGGCTCCCCCACCGTTCTCCAGCGAGAAAAATCCGCAATTATCAAGATAGGGGCCTACCATCCTGTCTTCAGCCAGACGAAAACGATTCCCGCTGTTGGATTGGGTAATGTCTCTGGTCGTGGTATCCGTAAAATGGATGTATCCGGAATCTCGAACAAAATCCAAGATGGCGTCCCGGTCTCCCCGGGGATAGGGGGAACTGTGATACTCGGTCTCAATACGGGGGAGCACCGGTTTGAACTCCCCAAGACATTTATCGCCCTTGTACCGGTAGTCACCGAGTTTCACATAGGGATTATACCCCTTGGCGGAAATTTCGGCGACCAGCCGGGAGAGTCGCAAGGCCTCGGGTTCTTCGCATAAATAGCACATGAGCTCCGGGGTCTTGGCCACAAAATTGGTATCAAATTCCCCCCGGATGAAATCAGGGTGCTGGATGATCTTTGAATGAAAGGGAATGGTCGTCTTGATCCCGCCGATAATATACTCGCCCAGGGCCCGATCCATGACGCCGAGGACCTTCGACCATGATTTCCCATAGGCGATCAAAAGGGATGCAGCGGAATCATACTGGGATGGAAATTCATACCCGCCGGAAACGCACGAATCAACACGCACCCCCTGACCACCGGGCGAGAGATACCGGGTGATCACCCCCACGTTGGGAGAAAAATTCTTCTGAGGATCCTCGCAATTGATTCTGACCTGCATGGCCACATTGGCAGGAAGGGTATTCTGATCGTTGAGACGCAGTTCAGCCCCAAAGGCCACGGCTATCTGTTCCTCCACCAGATCGATGCCGTAACGACATTCCGTAATCCCGTGCTCCACCTGCAACCGGGTATTGGCCTCGATCAGATAAGGATTCAAATCCTGATCAACCAGAAATTCCACCGTGGCCAGAGATTGATACCCCACCTCCTTGA
Organism: Desulfoplanes sp. PS50; assembly: GCF_053851535.1. Classification (NCBI taxonomy): domain Bacteria; kingdom Pseudomonadati; phylum Thermodesulfobacteriota; class Desulfovibrionia; order Desulfovibrionales; family Desulfoplanaceae; genus Desulfoplanes; species Desulfoplanes sp. PS50. The sequence goes on from NZ_JBSPZA010000024.1 coordinate 14,405, forward strand.
CCAGCCTGATGGCATATTCCTTGAGCCGGGACCGAAGCTCACCGGTCATGGCGGGCCAGGGCGAGGGGGTGATTTCAACGAGTTTCTGATGATTGCGCTGCACCGTGCAATCACGTTCGTCAAAGGCAAACACATTGCCGTAACTGTCGGCAATAACCTGAATTTCAATGTGCCGGATGGAAGTCAGAAGCCGTTCCATGTACAGTCTGGGGTTACCAAACGATGCCTGGGCCAGGGCCGAGGCCTTGGAAAAGGCGTCCTCGAGCTGTTCTTCCCTGAACACCTCGTAGATGCCCCGACCACCACCGCCGCCCTCGGCCTTGAGCATGATGGGAAAACCCATTTCCCGGGCCATCTCCCGCGCCTCCACGATGCTCACGGCACCCTCGGAACCGGGAACGACCGGGATATCGAGCTTTTTGGCCAGTCGACGCACCTCGACCTTGTTCCCCAAAAGTCGCATGGCCTTACTGGAAGGACCGATGAAGATGATCCCGGCCTGTTTGCATTTCTGCGGAAAGGTATCATCTTCCGAGGCGAAACCCCATCCCGGATGGATGGCCACGATCTTTCTGGCCTTGGCCTTGGCGATGATCAGATCCACATCCAGATAGGCCCTGGGGTTCTCGCCGAGCAGCAGGAGTTCCTGGGCACAGGTGGTAAAGGGAGCGGTCTTGTCCACATCCGTGGCGGTCATTATGGGCACAGCCCCGAAAACTTCCCTGATGGAACGGACGATCCGCCGCGCGGGAATCCCACGGTTGGCGACGAGAATTTTTTTCCCTTTCAGACGGGCTGCGACGTGTTCAAAGGTTTTCTTTGTCATTGATCTGGCGACTCCGGTTCCTAGTTGATGTATCAAAGGATTCCATCGTTGATTCTTTAAAAAATGTCCCCATCGTCAACGGGAAAAATGCTTCCAGAATAGAGAATAGTTCTTTGTCCATGACGATCAAGAACAAGACCGCCGTCTTCCTGCAATCCGATCACACGGGCAAGATGACGACCATCACCACTTACGACCTGAACATGTTGATGCATGAAAGCCAGAAGAGGCTCGAGCAACGAAACGAATCCGGCAGGAGTATACGAGGTAAGAGTTTTTTCATACCAGAAACGTCCCCGGGACACAAGTTGTGCCCAAAGGTCCATACCATCCGTTTCCTGCAAGAACCCGGAAAAGTTTCCTGCACGCAGGGACGTTTCTGCCCGCATCTCGTCCGGTTCGGGAGAAACGGCCAGGTTGATTCCCATACCCACGACAAGAACCCCCCGACGCTCCTCAACAAGGATGCCGCCCACCTTGCACCCGTGGAGCACCAAATCATTGGGCCATTTGATATGCAGGCCAATTCCGCGGCCAAGAAAAAAATCATGTACCAGGGCACCAGCCATAAGGGGGACAAGGGAGTTCCATCCTTTTGGGGGTACCGGCCATCTCCAGGCGGCGTAGAGATTGCCCGGAGGAGAAATCCAATCCCTGCGCATCTGTCCGCGACCGGACCATTGGGATGTGGCCAGCACGGAATCCCAGACTGCAAGCTCCCCGGATCTGACCAATTCCCAGGCCACATCGAGAGTGGATGAGCATGTGCCAAAAACATGGATGGCCTCGCCCTCTCCGGTATCCATGCGGGAACGAAGCCGTTGAAGACCTGGGCCGGCATGGGGAGTGGCAATATCCTTCAAGGGAGTTCGGGGGCTAAGAATGCGCATGGTCCCTGCCTGGTGATCATATCTCATTAAATGTTCGCCCACTCATGCCCCAAAACCCCCTCCAAGGCCCCGTATTTTTCCGCCAAAGGACCTGATCGGTCCATAAACTGCCTGATCATTCGTTTCGCGTTAGCGTATCCTTGAAAAAACGAGACGGGTTCCTCGTTTATCCCAATCCCGGCTGCATGGTTGCATACAGAGCGTGCAACGCAAAGTATCTCTTTGTGGGTCGCCCGTTGGACAATTCCCAGCATCTTCCTTGTTTACCGGACAAGATGAAGAGAAAACTCGCTTTTTCGTCTTCAATTCCCGGAACGCCTTATCTCGAAATCTCTAAAACCAAAAAAATTCAACATGTTAGCAGATGGCATGTTTTTTCCTACAATGAACCAAATCGGCCCAGGCACACGCTACCCGGCAGGCATTCAGCTCGAGGTTCACGGATCTTTTCTCTATGAATATCATGAAAAAAACATCCAAGATATGCTTTAGAACGAGCGATGCGATAAAAAAGGCACTTATGGAAATGGCCGAAAACAGAAAAAAGAGTTTATCGTCCCTTATAGACACCATTCTAGCCCGCAGCCTGGCCCGTGAACAGGAAAAAAAGATGGACCGAAGAAAATATCCCAGGATGGAAGAAAAAATCCCCATTGTCATCCACGGAACGAGCAAGAGCAATTATTACTACCACTCCGGGGAAATTCACGACATCTCCCTGGGGGGCATCCGCATCCGCATCCCCAAGAACTGCAAATGCCGAATACGCTCCGAAGATAAAAACAATGTCTTCGAGGTGCTGTTCAAATTAAACCAGGCCGACGAACCCATCATCATCAAATGCACATCCCAACGGTTCGAAAAACGGGATGAAGGCACTATCATCGGGGCCTCCTTCCATGAGGCCGAGCTCAATAGTTATCAGCGGTTGCAGACCCATCTGCTCCTTGCAGCGAACTGAATATCCCAGAACACCTTTGTCCTCATCCACCAGCCTGAAAGATAGTGGATCTATGGGATACGCCGTTCAGCGTGACTTTAATCTCCCTATGCACCGGAATAAAACAGCCCGCAAGGATCGATGAACGCATCCTTGCGGGCTGAATCCATCTTTTTGACCAATACCTCTAAAAAGCGAGGGACAAGGCCACACCGATGGTCCGATCCGTTGCCGGATACCCGTCGATGTCCACATAGCTCTCGTTGAACACATTGGTGGCAAAGACCTTGAGCTTGCCGTCCTTCAACCCGTGATATTCCGTGAAAAGGGTCTGCTCCACGGCGCAGTCCACCAGATGGTGCGCATCCACGGTCGTTTCCGTGAAGGTCCAGTTGTCGCTGCCTGACGGTGTCTCCTTGCCGTTTTGCACAACTTCCCGATCCTGATAGGCGTAATCCACCAGGAGTTTGGTCCCCTCGACGACCTCGTAGGTCAGCCCGGCATTGAACCGGTTCCTGGCCCTGCCGTCCAGTTCGGTCTCCCCGGCGGGTTCGTCTCCCTTGTTCTCGAAATCCACATAGGCATAGGACAGATAAAAGGACAGGGGATCGCAGAGATGCCCCCGGAGACTCACCTCAACCCCCTTGCGCCAGACCTTGTCCAGATTGACCATCCAGTCCCTGTATTCCTGCCCAGGTGACACCGGGTTTGTGTTGCTGGGAGTAAATTTGGCGTATTTATTGTTATAGGCGAGAAAATCACGGATCTCGTAGAAGGAGCCGTCCACCTTGAACTGGACGTCCCTCCAGAGCCGGCGTTGAAAGACCAGATCATAGCCCATGCCGTGTTCCGGATCGATCCAGGCGCCGGACGGTCTTCCCTGGGGATTGAGCTCACCGTGATAGTCAGGGGCCCGCCATATCCGGCTCACGCCAAGGGCGAGACTGGTGTCCCGCATGCACGGGGCCAGGTGGTCCATGTTCCAGGTCAGATAGGATTTGGGAATCAGCTGATCCCAATTCCGTTCGATCCACTGGTCGCTACCCGAGATGTAATAGGTGCCCGCGCTTGAATAATTATTCACCCAGGCCTTCAGGCTCTCATAGCGCAGACCGAGCCGGAGGTTGAGACTCTCGGTGATGTCCCAGCCGTACTCTCCGAAGGCGGCCCAGGTCTGGATTCTTTTGTGATCGTTGTAGGCGTATTTCCAGGTGGCGCACCGTCCGTATCCGTCGAAGAGTTCGGCCATTTCCGTGCCCAGGGTCAGATCGTGCCCGGGAGCGAGTTCCATCTCGTTCATGAGCTTGGCGGTCCACTGCCGCCACTTGGTTTCCCAGGACCCGTCCGATCCGTCCAGGTTATCATACTGCCGGTCGGTATTCTCCTCGCTGTACATGGCTGCGAGATGCCAGGTCCCCCAGGGGCTCGGCTGGTGCAGATTGAGGTTGACGGCCTGGGCGATCTTGTCCGTCGTGGGATCCTGGGAATCACAGAATTCGGAAGCGTCCTGGACCGTGGGATAGTCCGAGTCATAGTCGGTCTTGGGATCATCCGGATCATTGTTCACGGGGAGTTGCCTGGCAGCGTCGGTATAAGAACCGCTCAGGGCGAGGTAGCCGCCGTTCTCCTGAACGTATCCGCCCCGTCCGTACACGGTCTCGATGTCCGCCTTGCTGTTCCGCAGATACCCGTCCGTGCTGTACTTCTGGACACCCGCATCATAGATGAGTCCCCTGACGCCTCCGTGCATGTCCAGGTTGTGATTCTGGGTGTTGTAGGAACGGTAGGAGGTGGAAAGATGCACATCGGGTTTGGGGGTTTCGAACCGCTTGGGGGTCCGGGTTTTCAGATTGAGGACCCCGCCGATGCTCTTGGAGGGATAAAGGGCCGAATGGGGCCCGGGCATGACCTCGACCTCTTCGATCATCCAGGGAGGCAGCAGGGCGTAATCCACGATATGGGAGGACTTGCGGCCTCCGCTCTGGCGCAGGGTCAATCCGTCGACCGAGGTCACGAACCGCCTGCTGCTGAAGCCGCGCATATAAATGGTGTCGTCGCTGGGAACCAGGTCGCTCGCCCCGCGGAAATCAAAGATGGGCAGGTCCCTGACCAGATCCGTGATATTTTGGGGGACTCCGGGTTGTTCATACGCATCGACCCGGATGACTTCCATGTCCGGAGCGACGAACACGTCGGGCGCACCCCCCTTTTCCAGAACCTGTACCGTGCCCAGATCGACCACAGCATCGGTGGCGTTCTCCTGGGCACCGGTCGAAGCGGCCCACAGGGCCGCGAGACACCAGCAGACAAACAGTCGGACAAAACAACGCATGGCAAAAACCTCCTTCGGGGTTGCCTTGAGGAGGGGGGCATTGACCATGTATCGTCACGTCATTAGTACATGGACAAGCCTCCCGTATCGGGGGCTGACCGGTGGGATCGAAAGTTTGCAGACCGTCATCCCACCGGTCTTTTTTTATTTTTCCGCAGGAACGAGCCGTTTGAGCAATGCGGCGTCCGGACGCACGAGATCCTGGGGCGAGGTCCCCTTGGGCAGCGCCACCTGTCCCAGTTCCTCCACAAAGGATTCGGGTTCGTCCAGATGGTCCAGAAACCAGAGATCCGCATAGAGTTTGTCCAGAACAGGGTATCCGAACACCCGGTCCTCATACCGCTTTCTGGCCGCGTCAAAATCGAATCCCAGCAACCGTCCCGTCCAGATCCCCTCACCGTCCAGGGTAAAGGCCACGGTACAGGTTCTGTTCAGGGGCGCGGGCCAGGTCGCGGCCTCCTTTCTGTCCCCGTAGACAACGGCATAGGCGTGTTTTCCCGGCGTGGCGTTGAGCAGGGTCGTCAGCCCGTCCTCCTTGCACCAGGGAACCAGTGAGAGGATGAACAGTTTTTGCTCGTCCCCCGTGAGCACCCGGGTGGCGATATACTCCGCCAGCAGGACCCCCGAAGTGATGCCCGGGCAAAAATGGTCGTGTACGCGCATGGCCTGCAGGGCATGATCCGGGCAGTTTCGGGCGGCCGCGTTGGCAACCGTGACGATGCGGAAGAGGTTCGTGCCGAAAAGGCCCTTTTTGGCCCTGGCAATGAATTCCTCGGAATGTCCGAAGATATGGGCGGCATCGATGCGGGCCTTCTGACGAACGGACCATTCGGGAGTTTGGTCCGCGTCCGCAAGCGTCCGCGCATCCTTTTCTGACTGCAGATAGACGCACTCTCCGGTCTGCGGAGAGAAAAACGCGAACCAGAGGGAGCTGTCCCCTCGCGCCTGGAGCGCGATCAGGGTCGAACCGCCCACGCTGGCACTGGTGGACGAGGAAAGACCATCCAGGCATCCCAGGGTGGATCGTCCGGACGGCCGCGCATAGCCCGCATTGGTCAGGACAAGTACCCGGCTGTTTTGCAGATCCTGACCGAGCATCCCGGCCGCCTCCGAAGCGGCACGTTCTCCCAGGAGAACCGCTGTCGCATACTCCGGAGCCGTTGCCGAGGCGGGAGCGACCATCAGGGAAAAAAACACGCAACACATGGAAAAAAGGCCACACAACGTTCTCACCATTCCATCTCCTTGATTGAGGTTGAAACGGACCAGGTTGGCGATCCGTACATTTCAGTGCAGCAACAAACCTTCCGGCATCGAGCTGGTCAGGCATGATCCGACAGACTCGTCAGCAGGCAATGCCGTTCCTATCCGTTCCCACGACCCGACGTTTCCTCCGGCAGGGGATCAGGTGAGCTCAAAACAGATTTCTATCTGCAGGGTCAGGGGATAGACAAAGAGGTCTGCCGGAGCCATGGGAAAGGGAGCCGCCCGGCTTACGGCACGCAGAGCAGCCTGATCCAGGGAGGCGGTGCCGCTCCCCCTGACCAGACTCTTTTCCCGGATGGATCCGTCCCCTTCGAGGGTGAAGCGCACCACCACGCGCCCCTGCCTGCCCCGGGAGCGGGCCGTGTCCGGATAGATCTTCAGGGAATCGACCCGCATCCGAAGCAATTCCAGATAGTCGCTTTTGGTCATGAAGCCGGCTGCGGCTGCCGATGCGCTCACCGCCAGGTCGCCCGCGGATTCCAGAGGGGCGACATCCCCCATCCTCCCCAGGTTGTCCAAGCGGGGAACCGAAAGATCGACCTGCTCGACAGGGGCGCATGAGGCGATCTGACGCGGACAGGGAGCCGGCACCATGGCCTGCACGCTGGCAGGCCTGATCCTTTCTGGTCGCGGTCGGGGACGGGGGATGTTTCGCGTGTTCCGCAGGGGAGCGGATTCCATGTCCAGTTCGATGGCCTCGATGTTCCCAGGGCCCGGATCAGGCGCGAGCATGACCGTCAGGGCGAGAACCCCGGAAAAGACCAGCAAAAGAACACCCAGCAGTACATTGCCTTGATCGGATCTCACAACTCATTCCCCGCTCTTTTCCGTGGCCAGACAGAGGGACTCGGCCCCGGCCGCCTTGAGCACGTCCATGACATGCACGGCCCGGTTCAAAACGAGATTCCGGTCGGCACGCACAATGACCCGCTTGTCCCTTTGATTTTCCAGGCGATCCCGGACGGACCTGAACAGATCGGCCTCGGGAACCTCCTGATCGCCTATCCAGACCCGGGCATCCCGGTCGATGAAGACCACAAGATCTCTGTGCACCTGGGGTGCCGAGGCGCTCGCCTGGGGCAGCCGGACCTTGATCCCCTCGTCGACCATGAAATTGGTGGTAAGCATGAAATAGATGAGCAGCATGAACACGATGTCGATGAGCGAGGTCAACGGGGGCTGCATCCGATAGGGTTCTTTCTTGTGAAAATGAACGATCATGGGATCTTACCTCGAACTCAGGGATTGCAGAAAGGTGATCGCCCCTCGTTGCAGCCGGGCCTCGTAGCGGTCGATGCGCGCCAGGAGATAGCTGTGGGCCAGCATGGTCGGCAGGGCCACGCCGAGTCCCAGGGCCGTGGTCAGCATGGCCTCCCATATTCCCCCGGCCAGGACCGAGGCGTTGACCTTGCCCCCCATCTCCTGGATGACCATGAAGGCCTTGATCAGCCCGATGACCGTGCCCAGCAGCCCGAGCAAGGGGGCGATATTGCCGATGGTCGCCATGAGCTGACTGTACGCGGAGAGTTTACGCACCTCCTCATCGGTGGCGCTGACAAGAACCGATTCCAGCATCTCCCGGTCCAGATTCCTGGCATCGATGGCCCTGGAGAGCACCGCGCCCATGGGCGAGCGGCTTTCATGCGCCAAGGCCCGTGCCTTGTCCGTCTCTTCCCGCTTGAGAAGTCCGGCCACCGTATCCGCCAACCCGCCGCCCCGACTGCGCAACAGGGCGAATCGGATCATACGTTCCGTAAAAATGGCGGCCACAACGACCAGACACCCCAGAATCGGATACACCAGCACACCGCCCCTGCTCAAAAACTCGAACATCCCGTTCCTCCCGTTGTGTATGATTATTCTTGCGTGACATCCCGAACCGATGCGGTCTGATTACTCGTTTCCCTGACCAGATCAGGCGTTCCGTCATGATCCAGATCCTCTTTTCTGCACACCAGGGCCTCGGAACCGTCGAAATATTCCCAGATATCGATCTGTCCGTCCCCGTTACTGTCTTCTTCGACCCGTGCGAGCATCCCGTTTTCGTACACGAAAACCTCTTCGGCCCTCCCGTCTGCGTCCTGGTCGCGTTCAGCCCGCAGCGGCTCGCCCCCCTTCCCGTACACCCAGGTCAGATGGCCGCCGCCCGGTTCCTGTTCACGGCTCCTGGTCAACATGCCGTCAGGACCGAACCATTCCACGTACTGCGCTTCACCCCGGGCTGAAAGGTGCTCCTTTTTCCGCAGTCCCCCGGTTTTGTAGTACAATCGGGCCACCAGCGAGGTCCCTTTGCCCGCATCGCGCTCCAGAACCATGTCCCAGCCGTCGCGGTCATAATACTGGACGGTTTCGAAATATCCGTCCCCGTCCGCATCGTGACGCAGCCGACTTTTGGTCCCGCCGACAAACCATGCCTCGGTATCGATGCGACCGTTTCCCGTCGTGTCCCGGCGGATGCGCTGCAGAACATCGTCCTGGTAATCCTGCCAGGTGTCCATGCGACCGTTCCCGCTCTGATCCATGGTCAGGGATACCTTGCGCCCCTGATCGTCGTAACGGATCACCACATCCGGTTTTCCGTTCTTGTCCCTGTCGCGTTCCATGCACACCGGCTGTTCCTTCTCGAATCGGGTGGTTGTCTCGAAAAACCCATCATGATCCTGATCCACCCGCTGGCTGGACAGGTGCCCCCTGGTGAAGAGCGAAATCCTGTCCGCATGGCCGTTGTCGTTTGTATCCTGCGTTATCCGCCTGGGCCGCCCCGTGTCGTCCAGTTCGGCATGCTCGTCCATGAGACCGTTCTCGTTCGTATCCCGCTTGCGGATGACCGGATGCCCGTTCGTGAATTCCAGGATCTCGAAGGGCAGGGTGGCATTCCCGGCAAACCGTTCCATCCTCTCGGGTTGCCCCTTTGAAAAAACGAGTCGTTCAAAGACCGCTCCACCGGAAGCGGTGATTTTTTCCTGCTTCACGACCTCCCCGCCGGCATAGGTTCTGACGGTCTCCCGGAAGCGGTCTTTATCCAGATCATGCTCACTTCGCACGGGCATGGACGACGCATCAAAGGTGATCACCGTCTCGGCGAATCCGTCCTGATCCGTGTCCTGCAAGCGCCTTGCAAGGCTGCCGCTCACGAATTCCTGACGCACCTCCCAGCGGCCGTTATCGTCTGCGTCTTTTTCACACACCTCGAGCTTTCCGCGGACATAGTTGCACACGGTGTCCATCTGACCGTTTTCGTCCGTATCTCGAAGGGTTTTTGTCACGCTCCCCTGGACGGTGAACAGGACGATGCGAAGAAGATTCCCGCCGGGCGCAAAGACCTCCTGCCTCCGGCGCGTACCATTGGCATAATAATCCCTGTGTTCCCAGAATCCGTCCCCATCCAGATCCTGTTCCACCCTTTCCAGGGTCCGGTCCGCATACCATTGACGCCGCTCCATCCGTCCGTCCCCGTCACCATCCACCGTCAGGGATACAAGCGCACCGTGATCGTCAAAGCGGGCCACCCGGTCCACCCGGCCGTCATTGTCCGTGTCCCTTGCGATGTCTTTGCCCAGGGCCGGACCTGCCGACACCGCGATCAGGATAAAAAAAAGGACATGCGACACAAAACGAGAAAGAGTATTCATCTAATCACCTTTTTTCACAAAATTGCTGCGTTTGGTATTACTTTTATTTTTTTGAGTCAATAAAATAATACGTTTTCTTATTTCGTATTCATTCACAATCCAGCCTTCAAACGATGCGCATGACGCCTTCTCGGGTCACTTTTGCCTTCCGGACAAAAAAAAATCCGCATTCGAGGAATGCGGAACAGGGGGAAATCACAACGACCGGCTTTTCTTTGTACAAAATTCACGGTATCCACAAAAAGGATCTTCAGTCCATCATCCGTGCGGGGACAATCCCGCACCCTGCTTCCTTCGGAGGTGATACGTGGCCAGATTTCTCAAAAAAAGAGACCAGCAGGTGGGGCGTTCTCCCGGAGCCCCGGTCTTCATCGGGGCCCAAAAAATCGAAAAACCCCGTCTGCGGAAAATCGAGTATTCGGCAACCTCCTTGGATGACGTTTCTATCCGGGACGTGGAGGGCCTCGCCCCCCCGGCTCCTGGAGCGCCCTGCTGCTGGTTGAATATCGATGGACTCCATGACCCGGAACTCATAGCCTCCATCGGGTCCTCGTTTCATCTGCCCGGTCTGGTTCTCGAAGACGTGACCAACACCGGGCAGCGACCGAAATTCGAGGAATTTTCCGATGCCGTCTTTGTCACCCTGAAGATGCTCTCTCTTAATCAGGACCACACCACGATCCAGGCGGAACAATTCAGTGCGGTCCTCAAGGAGAATTGTCTGCTCACCTTTCAGGAAAAACCCGGGGATCTCTTTGACCCGGTTCGGACCCGACTTCAGAAACCAGGTGGAAGATTGCGGAACAGGGGGCCTGACTATCTGCTCTATGCGCTTCTCGACTGCATTTTCGAAAACTACCTGAAGACGATGGAAGTACTGGGCGAACAGATCGAAGGGATTGACCAGGAGGTCCTTGGCGATCCCACCCCCGCATTGCTGGAGGAGATCATGTTCTTTCGCAGGGAGGTGGCCTATATCAGCAAGGCCGTGCGTCCGGCCCGGGAAATCGTTTTCAGGATGGTCCGAACCGAAAACGAGCTCGTCTCAACACCCCTTGATCCCTTTTTGATGGATCTCGTGGACATGGCCGAGCAGACCGTGGATGCGGTGGATATCTATCGGGAGATGCTCAACGATCACCTGAACTATTACAACATGGTCATGAACAACCGGCTCGCCGAGACCATGAAATTTTTGACCATGTTCGCGACCATTTTCATCCCCCTCTCCTTTCTTGCGGGGGTGTACGGGATGAATTTCGAGATCATGCCGGAACTGCACTTCAAATACGGCTATTATGTCATTCTGGGAATCATGGCCTGCGTGGCGATATCCCTGCTTGCCTATTTCAAGAAAAAAAACTGGCTGTAGGCTCACGCGTTTTCGGGTTCAGGAGGCGTGATCACCCCGGTGCGTTTTCCGGGCAATGTACCGCATGAAGGTACGGACAGGGGGGGTCCGGAACGGCCCATCCGAACCTCCAAACAAAAAACCGCCGGCACGGGTTTCCCGTACCGGCGGTTTTTTGTTTGGAGCCTGACCCTACGTGTTCACGCAAACAGGGGAACATGGACACTTGGATGCAAAATACGCCCTGGTCTCGGCAATGACCACGCCCGAAAGACCGAGCAGCCCGATCAGATTGGGGATGGCCATGAGTCCGTTGACGATGTCGGCCAGAACCCAGATCATTTCCAGTTTGAGAAAGGCTCCCGAAGCGACCAGCACGATGTAGACCATTTTATAGGGACGTATTCCCCGGACACCGAAGAGGTATTCCGTACACCGCTCGCCATAGTAGTTCCACCCGAGGATGGTGGTAAAGGCGAAGAAGATCAGGCCGATGGTGACGATATAGTTGCCAATGCTGCCGGCCAGACCATGGGCAAAGGCCGTGGTGGTCATGGCGGCCCCGGCCAGATCCGGTGCATTCCATACTCCGGTCATCACCAGAACGATCCCGGTCATGGTACAGATGATGATGGTGTCGAAAAACGTCCCGGTCATGGCGATGAGCCCCTGACGGACGCAGGAGTCGGTCCGTGCCGCTGCCGCTGCAATGGGTGCGCTTCCCAGCCCGGATTCATTGGAAAAGACCCCCCTGGCCACTCCGCTACGCATCACCATCATCACGGTCACCCCGGCCGCACCGCCAAAGGCCGCCTGGGGATTGATGGCCGATTCAATGATCAATCCTATGGTCGCAGGTATCTGACCGGCACCCTTCATCAGGATGACCAGGCAGGCCAGAACATACGCCACGGCCATGAAGGGAACAATCTTCTTGGCCACACTCGAGATGGAGCGTATCCCGCCCAGAGTGACCAGAGTCACGAGCACGGTCAGTACCACCGCCACAACCCATGCGGGAAGGCCAAAGGTCATGAACGTAGCGTCCTTGATGGCATTGACCTGGGCAAAGGTTCCAATGCCGAAGAAGGCCACCCCGATCCCGAAAAAAGCGAACATCCTGGCCAGCAGCCTGCTTCCAAGTCCCCGCTCCAGATAATACATGGGTCCGCCCGACATCTGACCGTTCGCGTCCACGACCCGGTACTTTACGGCCAAAAGGGCCTCGGCATACTTGGTGGCCATACCGAAAAAAGCGGCCATCCACATCCAGAACAGGGCGCCGGGCCCACCGGCCTTGATGGCCGTGGCCACACCAACGATGTTTCCGGTACCAATGGTCGCGGACAAGGCCGTGCACAGGGAGGCAAAGGGGGAAACATCGCCCTGAACGTCTTTGCCCTCATTGCCGGAAAAAACATATTTGAGTGCCAGTGGAAGACGCACAATCTGCAGAAATCCGAGACGCAAAGAAAGATAGATTCCGGTTCCAACGAGAAGGCCGAGAAGGGGGGCACCCCAGACAAAGGAATCAATGGTGCCCAACAAGGCAAGAACATCCATTTCTTTCAAATCCTTACAATTGGAGGTGAGCAGAAACGGATGACACACAGGGAGGATATGGCAAGACAAACGCGAAAGGTTGACCAGCAACCCGGCCGCACACACTCTGTCCTTGGTACCTGAGAGTTTCACCGGCCACGGGCCGATTTGCTCCTTCGGTGCTCCCGCGTGGGAGTCTCTCCAGAGGCTCGTCAGACAGCTGTTCTTGGACCTGAAAGATTCACTTCTTCGGTGGTTCCCCGATAAAAAAGAGAGAGGGAACGCTCTCCAGCTGCCGTCATCCGATTTCCATAAAAACGCAGGAGCTTTTATATACGGGTTCCAGGAGATGCAAGCACTATTTTACAGGCAGCGCTATCTGCGACGATCGAAAAATGGATTCCACCGATTTACGGAATGGGGTTCCGGGCTCGATGATATCATGGCCGGAACTCAACAAAAGTTCGAAACAATAAAAACATGCTCTTAACCGATAAAAAAACATAACTGGATTCTGTATTCATTACACTTATTGCTGAATGAAGGCGATAGAATTCTCCAACATTCGATTCGTGGTTCAGATTCGATTGAACGATACAAACGGCTTCATATTTTTCCAGCGAACGAATTTATCATTGTCAAGCCAAAAACATTCTGCTAGAGAGCCGAAAATTTATCTGTTTAGGGGGTATGTATCTAACATGGAAAACCTTGCAACACCAACCAACTCAAACGCCGACGTAGACATTGACAATGAAATGGACATGGAGATGGATTTCGAGACCGCTCTCGAAGATTATCTCGATTCCGATTTCGGCAATGTACAGGTCGGGAACATCGTCACAGGCGAGGTCGTCAAGGTCGACGACAACTACGTTCTGGTCGATGTCAATTTCAAATCCGAAGGCCAGCTGCCTGTTTCCGAATTCAAGGACAGCGAAGGAAATGTGAATGTCAATATCGGCGACACCGTCGATGTGTTCGTGGTTTCCAAGAAGGACTCCACCGGAACGATCATCCTTTCCCACCAGAAGGCCAAAAGGATGCAGTTTCTCAACGAACTCGAAGACATTCTTGAAAACAAGAAGACCATCACCGGTCGGATCGTTCGGCGGATCAAAGGCGGCTATATCGTCGACATCAATGATATGGAAGCCTTCCTGCCCGGATCGCATGTCGATCTGCGGCCGGTTCCTGATATGGACGCATTGGTTGATCAGAACTTCGAATTCAGGGTTCTGAAAATCAATCGCCAGCGTAGCAACATCATCGTTTCCCGCCGCGTCCTCCTCGAAGAGGCCAGGGAGAAGAAACGAACTGCCCTGCTGAGCGTTCTCGAAGAAGACCAGATCGTCAAAGGTGTGGTCAAGAACATCACCGATTACGGTGCGTTCATTGATTTGGGCGGGCTCGACGGGCTGCTGCACATCACGGACATGTCCTGGAAGCGCATCAAGCATCCCAAGGAACTTGTCCAGCTCGGCGATGAGCTCGAACTCAAGGTTCTCAAGTTCGATCGTGAAAAACAGAAGGTCTCCCTGGGCCTGAAGCAGCTTGTTCCGGACCCCTGGGAGAACATCTCTGAAAAATATCCTGCAGAAACCAAGTGTACCGGCAAGGTCACCAATCTGGTCGACTACGGTGCCTTTGTGGAGCTCGAACCCGGCGTTGAAGGTTTGGTGCATATCTCTGAGATGTCCTGGACCCGCAAACTCAGGCATCCTTCTCAGATGGTCAATCTCGGTGACGAAGTCGAGGTGGTCATCCTTGGTGTCGAACCTGACAAAAAGCGGATTTCCCTCGGCATGAAGCAGGTCAGCCCCAATCCCTGGGACCTGGTCGCTGAAAAATATCCTTCCGGAACGATCATCGAGGCCCCGATCAAGAGCATCACTGATTTTGGTCTGTTCATCGGCATCGAGGAAGGTATCGACGGTCTCATTCATGTCTCCGACCTGTCCTGGACCAAAAAGATCCACCATCCCAACGAAATCTACAAGGTCGACGATGTGGTTCAGGCCAAGGTTCTCCTGGTGGACAAGGAGAACGAAAAGTTCACCCTGGGTATCAAACAGCTCTCCGAAGACCCCTGGCTGGACGTTCCCAACCGGTATCCCGTGGGCAGCAATGTCAACGGCGTGATCACCAACATCACTGATTTCGGTCTCTTTGTCGAAGTCGAAGAGGGTATCGAAGGACTCGTGCACATCTCCGAGATGGGCAAGAAAATCAAAGAGCCCAAGGAAGCCTTCAATGAAGGTGATACCATTGAGGCCCAGGTCATCCACGTCAGCTCCGAAGACCACAAACTCGGACTGTCCATCAAGCAGCAGCAGAAGGAAGTGGCCAAGAAGCAGGCCGCTGCAGCCGGAGGAAGCAACCTCGGTGACCTGATCAAACAGAAGATGGAAGAAGAAGGCATCTAATTCCTTCGTTGACTATCTCAGCAGTTCAATTAAAAGACCGCATCTTCCAGGATGCGGTCTTTTTTGCTATCTGCTCGTCTCCAGTCGATTCGGGAAAAAAATTGTCGCTTTTTTGGTTTTTTTCCTGCGCACTGCGCCCTGCGTACTGCATACTGTATGCACTGCGCACTTCGTTCTCAGCCCCCCTGTCCTCTCAAGGAGACGTTCGTTATGACAGCCGTATGGACAGCGTTCGGACTCACCCTTTTCGCCGGACTTGCCACCGGCATCGGCAGCATCATCGCCTTCACGGCCAAGCGGACCAACTATCGTTTCCTTTCTGTGGCCACGGGATTTTCTGCGGGGGTGATGCTCTACGTCTCATTTGTGGAAATTCTCCCCAAGGGTCTTGACGCTCTGATCATCACCTACGGGGATCCTCGAGGACATTGGATCAGTGTCGCTTCTTTCTTTGCCGGGATACTTCTCATCGGCCTGATCGACGCCCTGGTTCCCGAGGAAGAGAACCCCCATGTGGTTCACAGCGAATTTGAAACCGCCCCGCTTCATGATCCGAGGGCGCCCCTGCCGAACATCATCACTGCGGATCATACCGCGTCCCCACATGGTGCAAAGCCGCTGCCCGCAAACGACACCAAGCTCCTGCGCATGGGGTTGTTCACGGCCCTGGCCATCGGCATCCACAATTTTCCCGAAGGGTTGGCCACCTTCCTGGCAGCCCTGCAGGACCCGACTCTGGGGGTAGCCATTGCAATCGCCATTGCCCTGCATAACATCCCGGAAGGAATCAGTGTTTCCGTACCCATCTTCTATGCAACCGGGGACAGGAAAAAGGCCTTTGTCTATTCCCTGCTCAGTGGCCTGGCAGAACCCGTGGGCGCCGGAATCGCCTATATCGGTCTGCGCCTTTTCCTTGGGGGAGATATACTCCCCCCCCAGATCCTGGGCTGTCTCTTCGGGGGCGTGGCCGGGATCATGGTCTACATAAGCCTGGATGAACTCTTACCCACCAGCAGGGCCTACGGAAAAGGCCACGACAGCCTGCTCGGCCTGCTTGCCGGCATGGCGGTCATGGCCCTGAGCCTCCTTCTCCTGAGATAGAGAGATTTTTCCTGAAAAATGGAACAGTTCTAAGATTCAGGGCGTGTTCACCCGAAGTCGGAAGAAAAAGGGAAGAAAAAGAATCATGATTCCTCCCAGCAGGGTGAATGCATAGGCGAATCCGAGATGATCGGCCACAGTTGCCATGCATAACGGTATAATGCCGCTGCCTGCGATCCCGCCGATGGTCACGCACAGGGCCACGGCCAGATCGTTCATCTTGGGGGGCGCTATAGTCGAAAGGGCCGCAAATCCGGCCGGGAAGAAACAGACCACAAAAACCGGCTGAATAAAAAGCATGAAAATAATCCAGGAAAGCGATCCCCAACCAAGGGCGATGGTTGAAGCGCCTGCACAGCCGACAAAGATGATCAGGGCGGTACGCACACCCAACCGGTCCGTAAGCCATCCGGCGCCCACAAGGGTGACCAGTCCAAGAATCCGGCTGACAGACAAAAGGAAATTGGCATCCTCCCGAACAAACGAAAAATCATGAACCAGATACAGGGGGAGCAGATTGTATACCCCGATCTCCATGGCGATGGACAATCCGAATCCAACGGTCAGGATCCAGAAGGCAGGATTTGTGACAATGATCCTGATATTACCAAGGCTCGGGGGTTGTCCCGCAAACCTGCCGGCACGGCCAAAGCTCAAATACAAGACCCCCACGCAAAAACATGCCCCGGCGAGAAGGAACAGGACCGTTCTCCAGGTCCCAAAGAGAAACACCGCCTCCACCACCAGGGGGGCGGCCAAGAAGGCCACGCTTGGAGCGGTTTCGTGCAGGGCAAAGGCCTTGCCCCAATGGGCGATCGGTACCACCTCGGTGATACTCGCCGCCCCTGATCCCAGATAAAGTCCCCCACCGATCCCGACCAGAAAGAGCCCGGCCAGCATCCAGGCAAAACAGGAAGCCATACCGGTCATCCCAAGGGCCATGCCCAGGGTAAGCAGCGAAAGGACAATGGTTTTATGATGCGTCAACCGGGATGACACGAATCCAGAACAGAAAAGGGCCACACTGTATCCGGCCGAGGTGGCGAGAAACAGCCAGCCCGTCTGGGAAATAGACAACGCAAAGGTCTGCTGAACCGGAACGATGAGCGGACTCAGAATGATCCTGGAAAAGAAATTGATCCAGAAAATACCGGTCAACGCGAACAGGGGAAAGAGGATACGCCCCTTTCCCCTGGAATATGATGCTTCCAAAATAGTATCCATTGTTGTGAGTTGATAATTACCTGCCGAATTCCATCAAAAAATTGTCATTGTTGGGTGTAAACCATTCGTCGCGCAGGCTTCAGGCCGCAAACTTTTCCCCCGGATTTCTGTGGAATCCTGAAAACCTGCCACTCTTCGAACTGAAATTTCCCTGTTACCGACGTCTCCGGAGGCACGGCATGTTTGTTTTGCCATTTCTCGTCTCCCTTCTTTTCCTTTTGCTCGTTCCGGGTTCGGGCGTCGGGCGAACACAAGGTTCGGGCGTCGGGCGAACACAAGGTTCGCCCCTACATACATTCACCTTCCATTCGCCATTCCCGTCTCCGGTCTCCTTTTCTCCCGTCTCCCTTCTTTTCCTGCGCACTCCCCCTGCACACTCCCATCAACACTGCACCACACTCAGGGCCAAGCCGCCCAGAGAGGTTTCCTTGTATTTCTTGCACATGTCTCGTCCTGTTTCGGCCATGGCCCGGATGACCTGATCGAGATCGACCTTGTGATTACCCGGGATCTCGGCCGAGGCAATCAAAAAGGCGGTATAGGCCTTGAGGGCACCCATGGCATTCCGTTCGATACAGGGAATCTGCACATACCCCAGCACCGGATCACAGGTCAGACCGAGATGATGTTCCAAGGCGATTTCAGCTGCGTTTTCCGCCACCTGAAAACGGTATCCCTTGGCATAGGCCAGAAGCGAGGCGGCCATGGCCGAGGCCACGCCGATCTCTCCCTGACAGCCGACATCGGCCCCGGCAATGGAGGCGTTATGCTTGGCCAGAAAACCCACGGATGCCGCGGCCATCAACCCTTCATACAGTGCATGTAAAGCGATGTTCCTGTAATTTTTAAGGATATAGACGGCCGCAGGTACCACCCCGCTGGCACCTGCGGTGGGCGCGGTAACGATCCTGTGTCCGGCCGCGTTCTCTTCGGAGGCCCCAAAGGCGTAAGCCGTCAAAGCGACCATGAGATAATCCACTGAATGGGACATCCTGCAGGCCCGCCTGTATAAAACCGGAGCCTTGCGATGCAGTCCAATGGGTCCGGGCAGAATGCCCTCGGTATGGATGCCCGTATCCACGGCCTCTTCCATGGTCGTGATGATATGATCGAGCCCAGCGGTGATCTCTTCTTCTGAAGCGCCGGTAATGGCCTTTTCATTGGCCAGAATGACCTCATGAAGACGAAGATTTTCGGAACGGAGGATTTTCTTGAGATCACCCATGGTCGAATAGGGATATACAGGGCTACCCCGATCTTCCTCGACCTGCCCCTCCCACTGGATAAATCCGCCACCAACGGAATAGTATTCCCGCTCGAAAAGCGATGCCCCACCATGATCGAGCAGACGAATAACCAGGGTGTTGCTGAACAACGAATCCCTGTCAAAATCATCGAACACGATGTCTGTCCAGGTGATGGTGAGCTCTTGTGATCCCAGGGCAACCCGGTATCCTGCAGTATCCTTCCTGTTCAGGCCATCCATGAATTCAGAAGAACAGATTTTGGGATCTTCTCCCAAAAGACCTGCCAAAACCGCTCGATCCGTGCCGTGGCCCAATCCCGTTGCACTCAGGCTCCCATACAGATGCACCTTGATGGAGGCTGCCCTGGAAAGCAACTCTTCGGGAAGTTGACGGATAGTAGTGATGAAATCAAATCCAGCCTTCATGGGCCCGATTGTATGCGAACTCGAAGGGCCAGGACCAATCTTGAAGAGCTCGAAAATGGATGTGGTGATAGGTTGCACGCGTACACCTCTACCTTGAGATTGTGAAGTGGGTGACCCAGATCAGTAGTGCGGCGGCGGGGGGTCAGGTTCGTTGGTATGTTCCACAAGGCGCTCCTCACGTAACTTCTCGGCCAGGAAGCGTATCTGCCGTCCCATTTCGTCAATCTGACATTGCTGGGAAATGAGGGCCTGATTGAGTTTTTCAATGGTCCTTTCCTGAAAGGCCATCTCTGCCTGAAGTTTTTCAAGCTGTTCGTCCACGCATTCTCCTTGATTGGTGGTTTTTAGGTTCCTTGAACCGATGATTCGGGTGTATCAACATCATTACGGTCCCAGGCAACAAAAAACAATGGGCAAAAAGGGGGTTCCCTTTTTGCCCAGGTCATATTGATCCGGTATTCAGCTAAAGGAGTTCGAAAACCATATCGGTACCGGCTACAATCTGTCACACGGAATATCGCCAAGACAATCTTCCATGTCATCCTCGATCATCCGACCGTATTGATTCAGCTGATATTGCGCACCGCACGCCGTGCAATGCAAAAGAACGTTGCGTCAGGTCCTGACGGTTTCCAGCGGGCTGTAGCAGCGCAGACAAAAAAATCGAGCGTGGGCACGGCTATGAGATCCCTTGTGCAGGTTGGGACCCAGGATATGATTGACACGCGTGGTCGGTTGTTTGGTACTCATTTTCTCTCATCCTACAAGGTAATAGTTACAGCGGCAGAGCCCCGATGGGCCTTGTCCCTGGCGGTTTCCACAGAGGTATCCCGGGCAAGAGCCACTCCCATGCGTCGGTGGCCTTTGACCTCTGGTTTGCCGAAAAGACGAATCTGGGTATCGGGTTCCTTCAGGGCGGTATCCAGGTTGCCATAGACAGTGGAGATCGAGGTCCCATGGGCCAGTATCACACTCGATGCCGACGGACCGTGAAAGGCGATGGAAGGAATGGGCAGTCCCAGAATGGCCCGGGCATGGAGGGCGAATTCAGAAAGATCCTGAGAGATCATCGTGACCATACCTGTATCGTGAGGACGCGGGGATACCTCACTAAAAAGAACCTCATCCCCCCTGATGAATAGTTCCACACCGAAAATACCGTATCCGCCCAGGGCGGAGGTCACGGCCTCGGCCACCTGCTGGGCTTTTTCGAGAGCCGCTTCCGACATGGGCTGAGGCTGCCAGGATTCCTGATAATCCCCGTTTTCCTGTCGATGGCCGATGGGCAGACAAAAAGAGGTTCCTCCCGCATGCCGAACCGTGAGCAAAGTGATCTCGTAGTCGAAATCAACAAATCCTTCGACAATGACCTTTCCGGCGCCGGTCCTGCCCTCGCTCTGGGACAATTCCCAGGCAGGCATGATCTGGTCCTTGCTCCTGACAGCTGATTGACCATGCCCGGAAGAACTCATGATCGGCTTGACCACGCAGGGTATGCCCACGGCTTCAACCGCCTCGAGAAATTCTTTCCTTGTGGCCGCGAAACGGTACGGGGAGGTCATGATGCCAAGCTCCTCGGCAGCAAGTCGCCTGATTCCCTCCCGGTTCATGGTCAGCCGTGCAGCCCGGGCCGTTGGGATGACCGTGAACCCTTCCTCCTCGAGTTCCACCAGGGTATCCGTGGCAATGGCCTCGATTTCAGGGACGATATAGTCCGGCTTTTCCTGTTCCACGATCTCCCGGAGCCGTTTTCCATCCAGCATGGACAGGGTGTAGGAACGATGGGCCACCTGCATGGCCGGGCCGTTTTCATAGCGGTCCACGGCAATGACCTCCACGCCGAGTCGCTGCAGTTCGATGACGACTTCCTTGCCCAATTCTCCCGAGCCGAGCAGAAGAACCTTGGTGGCCGTAGGTGACAAAGGGGTTCCAATGGTAGTCATGATGTGCTCGTTGTGCTTGTGGTTGCAGTTTGGTCTTTCAGGGACTCGTGATGGTAGAAAACGACCTCCACGGGTTCACGGGTTACCAGGCCTTCGGCGATCATGGGTTTGATGGCCTCCAGAAAAGGACCGATAGGCTCACTGTTGGCGACCATCTCCACGACCAGGGGCATGTTCTCGGAGATCCGGAGAATCTTGTTCGTCCTGACACCGCGGACGCCGAATCCGGCGATACCCCTGGTCACTGTTCCACCGGGAATTCCCATGGCTTGCGCGGTTCTTAAAAGCCGCTCATAAACCGGCACGCCCTCGTAGATGTCGTTTTCGCCGACATAGATTCTGATTCTTTCGGCATGATGTCGCAAAGGCATGAGCCTTCCTCCTCGACCAGGATGGTCGCTATGATCTCATGGACGATATGTCGCATCACGGACAGGTGAACGATGGGCTCTTTATCTCATTTCCCCGGGGTTATCCACCCCGTTTGTGTCTTGCAAAATGGGCTCAAAAAACGCCCTCTTCACAACAAATTAGGCTCATTTTTCTTCCTTATCATTTACTCAAAACTATAACATACTGAAATAAAAACAACTAAAAACATGGCATCTTTCATGCTTTATCGAATCACATTGTGGCATATTGTAGCAACACATCTCTTCAACCATCGAATCCGGAATCTGGTATGCGTCTGTGTCTCGCTTGTTATGGAACCCGTTTGGCAGTGCTTTTCGACAATGCCTCAGAATTCCGTATCTACGATGTTGAAGATGAACATATTTGCCCCGCAGGACACATTTCCCTCCCGTTCGGCGACCTCCCTTCCAAGGTCTCTTCCATTGTGTCCTGCGGGGTGAACACCCTCGTTTGCGGAGGTATCTCCGGATGCACCCTTCGCCTGATCAGCAGCAGTGATATCGATGTCATCCCCTGGATTTGCGGAGAAATCGATGCGGTGCTCACAGCCTGGCAGAACAATACCCTTGAAGATCTGGCCATGCCGGGATGCAAGGGACAATGTCGCGGCGGTGGACGGGGGCAGGGTCGAGGCCGCAGATTCGGTCACGCACGGCAGCACAATGTGCCCCATTTGAACAGCAACCCCAACAACCTCAAATAAGGATACCGCATGAAAATCGCTATCAGTTCACAGGGTGATACCCTGGAGAGCATGGTTGACCCGAGATTCGGTCGCGCCAAAGGTTTCTTGGTTTATGATCTGGAAACCGAAACCATAGAGTTCGCATCCAATGACCAGAACCTGAACATTCCCCAGGGCGCCGGCATCCAGACGGCCCAAAATGTGGCCAAAACCGGGGCCCAGGCGGTCATTAGCGGCAATATCGGACCCAAAGCCTTTGCCGCTCTCAATCAGGGTAATATCGCCATGTACCTGTTTTCCAACGGCACGGTCGGCGAGGCTGTCGAGGCGTACAAAAAAGGCGAGCTCACCCCTACGGCCGATGCTAACAAGCCCGGGCACTGGTAAGCAAAAATATTTTTTACCCCGGTATGAAATGCAATGTTCATTCATACGGGCAACCATTTTTTGGCAACGATCTTTTTCCTGGCCCCTTACGGTGTCATCGCGCCCGATGCTCCACTTGTGAGGCCACCAGGGGAACAATCACAACGCAACAAGGAGGAATGGATCATGCCAGGATTCGACGGAACAGGACCCAGAGGACAAGGCCCCATGACGGGCGGTGGCTTTGGCCGATGTTCAGGAACCGGATACGGAATGCGACCCCGTTTCGGCCGAGGCGGCGGATGGGGCCGAGGTTGGGGCACGGGACAGGGACGATTCGCCTGGGGGGGCTATACCCCCAATGCGCCGATGCAGCCCATGGATGAAACGAGTGACAAGGCCCTGCTCGATGACCGCATCACGGCCCTCAGCCAGGAACTCGAACAACTCAGGAAACAACGCGAAACCCTTGACTGATTCTTTTTTTGCCTTACTTGAAACAGACTCAGGGATACAATGCATCACAAATCATGCAACAGGCCGTGTGCAGGCCGCACGGCCTGTTTTGTTTTGTGATCCGTTGTTAAGGAATGATTGTCATGGATCAATGTACCAATTCTTGCCTTTCCACATTGAACTCAAGAGTCTCGAAACGACCTCCTGAACACAACCCCGAGACGTACGTGCCCGGTTCCCTGTGTTTCTGCAGACAATGCGGAACATCCTCTCCCCATCGCAAGGGAAAGCCGTGCGAATCTATCACCTGCCCCCGCTGCGGGGCCCCCATGACCCGAAAATTTTAGGAGCCAGCATGAAAATCGCCATTGCCAGCGGCAAGGGCGGAACAGGTAAAACAACCATTTCCGTCAATCTTGCCGCCTTGTTAAAAGACATGGGTCGTCAGGTGACTCTGGTCGATTGCGACGTCGAGGAGCCCAATTCCCATTTTTTCCTGTCCACCACATGGCAGGACGAAAAAACCGAATACGTTCCCGTTCCCAAAATCGACGATGCAAAGTGTCTCGGAGAATCCTGCCAGAAATGTTCACAGGCCTGTAAGTTCAAGGCCATGATCTGGATGGTCAATTCCATCATGGTCTTCCCGGAGCTCTGCCACAGCTGCGGGCTGTGCAATCTGGTCTGTCCGGCCGACGCCATCTCCGACACGGTCCGCGAGGTGGGCACCCTGCGGCACGGGCAGGGACGCGGGGTCGACTTTTACGGCGGACTGCTCCGAATCGGCGAGGCCATGGCCCCGCCTCTTATCAGCAGGGTCAAGGAAGACGCCTCGTACAACGATATCCAGCTTCTCGACTGCCCTCCCGGCACCTCCTGCCCGGTCATCGAATCGCTGCAGGGTGCGGATTTCGTCATTCTGGTCACGGAACCCACGCCCTTCGGGCTCAATGATCTCCGCCTCGCCGTGGGACTGATGCGCAAACTCGGTTATCCTTTTGGCGTAGTCGTCAACCGTGCCGGTATGGGCGATGATTGTGTGGAAAAATATCTCGAAAAAGAATCCATCCCGCTTATCGCCTCCATTCCCCATACCCAGGAAGCCGCAACCGCCTACTCCAAAGGTGAACTGCTCATCGATGCCTTCCCGAGCTTTAAGAAAAGTTATCAGGCCTTGTGGGATCGGGTGACAAGCCTCATGAACAAGGGGGAACAATCATGAAAGAGATCGTCGTCATAAGCGGCAAGGGAGGAACGGGTAAAACCAGCGCGGTTGCAGCCCTTGCCGGAAGCGGACCGAAAAAAGTACTCGCCGATTGCGATGTAGACGCAGCCGACCTCCATCTCATTCTGGATCCCGAAATCGAGGAGACCCACGAGTTCTGGAGCGGCGAGCTGGCTCAAATAGATCCGGATACATGCATCGGCTGCGGCATCTGTCAGGAGCATTGCCGATTTCACGCTATTTCAGATGATTTTACAGTCATCCAGGAGCATTGTGAGGGATGCGGGGTCTGCGAATATGTCTGCCCTGAAGGCGCAGCCCGCATGTATCCCCGGCTGTGCGGCGAATGGTATAAATCCGTAACCCGGCATGGAAGTATGATCCATGCCGAACTCGGCATCGGGGAGGAAAATTCAGGCAAGCTCGTCTCTCTGGTCCGGACCGAGGCCCATGACAAGGCGGTCTCTCTTGACATCGATACGGTGCTCGTGGATGGGTCACCAGGCATCGGCTGTCCGGTGATCGCCTCGTTGAGCAACGCCGGGCTGGCGATCATTGTCGCCGAACCCACGGTCTCTGCCGTCCATGACATGGAACGGGTTCACGCGTTGACCACCCATTTCAAGATTCCGACCATGGTCCTGATCAACAAGGCGGACATCAATCCCGAGCTCGTGGACAAAATGAAAGTGTATTGCCAGACTCAAAAGATTCCACTACTAGGCACGTTGCCTTATGATCCCAAGTTCACCGAGGCCCAGGTCAGGCGGCTGAGTATCGTGGAATATGATCCCGACGGGATCGGCAAACTCTTTCCCCCCATGTGGGAAACCATTCTCAAACACACCAAACCAACCAGTAATTAAGGTATCCGGCCGTGCCGGAAGAAACGGCCCTGTACACTATGTTGCAATCAACCCTAGTTGTCTTTACGGGAGGCACCAATGTCTGAACAATGTTCATCCTGCGCCGGCGGAAGCTGTGAGGATTGCGGGAACAAAGATGAAAAACTGCAAAAAGCCCTCGGTCGAATCAAACATAAAATTGTGGTTCTCTCCGGCAAGGGGGGCGTGGGAAAGAGCACCGTGGCGGCGAACATTGCCGTGGCCCTGTCCATGGCCGGCAAGCGCGTCGGCCTTCTGGACGTGGATGTCCACGGTCCAAGTGTCCCCCGGCTGCTGAGCCTCAAGGGTGAAAAACCGCATATTGAAAAAAATTACATCGAACCGGTCCAGTGGAGCCCCAATCTCTGGGTCATGTCCCTGGGCTTCATGATCCCCGATGAAAAGGACGCCGTCATCTGGCGCGGCCCGATCAAAATGGGTCTCATCAAACAGTTCATCGAGGACGTCGCCTGGGGCGATCTGGATTTCCTGGTCGTGGACTGCCCTCCGGGTACCGGTGACGAACCCATGTCCGCCCTGCAGCTTTTGGGCAAGGACGCCCAGGCGGTCGTCGTGACCACTCCCCAGGGTGTGGCCGTTGACGATGTTCGCCGTTCCGTGACCTTCTGCCATCAGATAGGCAATCCCATCCTTGGTATCATCGAAAACATGGGCGGGTTTGTCTGTCCCAAATGCGGCGAAACCGTGGACATCTTTCCTCCGGGGGGTGGAGAAGCCCTTGCCCAGGAAATGGAGGTCAACTTCCTTGGCCGCATTCCCATTGATCCCGAAGTGGTCCGTGCCGGTGACGAGGGGTATGTCTATGTCAAAGTCCATCATGAAAGCGAGGCTGCCAAGGCCATGGGGCGGATCGTCAAACCCATTCTGGCCATGTCCGGAAGCCTGCAGGATGGCACCAAGGCCCCCACGGCCGCACAACCTCAATCCCCTGTCACATCCGAAGGAGAAAAAGCAACCATGAAAATCGCCGTCCCTGTCGCTAACGGTCTTTTGTGTATGCATTTCGGTCATTGCGAACAATTCGCCATGGTCAGCGTTGACGAAACAACCAAGACGGTTCTTGGAACCGAATTCCTCAATCCTCCGCCCCATGAACCCGGCGTCCTGCCCAAATGGGTTGCCGATCAGGGTGCCCATCTGGTCATCACAGGCGGCATGGGTGCCCGGGCCCAGAGTCTGTTCACCGATGCAGGAGTGAAGGTCCTTGTTGGTGCCCAGGGCGGGTCTCCCGAAGAACTGGCCACAGCATATCTGAATGGCACGCTGAAGACCGGTCAGAACATCTGTGATCATTAATCGACTACCTGTCGATCCAATAAAAAAAGCCGGGATTTCCCGGCTTTTTTTATGCGCTTTATTTTCTGAAGCGTGCTCGCTACCTGTTCCGGCCTCGGCCCTGACCGCCGCCGGGACCCATGCCGCCGGCACCCCGGCCCATGCCACGTCCCATGCCTCGACCCATACCCCGGCCTACTCCGGATCCCATGCCGCCGCCTTGGCCCATGCCTCGACCCATCCCGGCGCCCATACCGGCACCTCCAGCCTGTCCGGGCTGCTGCCTACCCTGTCCGTGTGCAGGGGTGGGAGCCTTGCCGCTCTCAAATTCCTCAACGGCCTGCTCAACCGTGGCTGCCCCGGTACTCACAATCCTGATATTTCCCTGCTCCAGCGCCGCCTGAGCCTTGGGACCCACCTGACCGGTAATCACGGTCTGGGCGCCTGCCTGCACGACCATTTGAGCGGTCTGAATGCCTGCGCTCTGAGCGAGATCCATATTCTGATTGTCCAGCCACTGATGGGTCCGGGTTTCCGTGTCATAGATGATAAATCCCTGAGCCCGGCCAAACCGGGGATCAATGGGGCTTGTCAAACTGTTCTGCTGTGCGCTGATGGCTATCTTCATACCTCTAACCTCCTGGCCCGGTTATGCATTATCTCAAACAATCAGGGGCCATGTTTATGTTGAATAGAATCAGAATAAGTCGTCAAAAACAACCTGTCAATAGAATAAGCAATAACTGCTCCAAAACAACAAAAACCCTTCTATCCTGAACTGATAAACCATAAGTCAACCAGGCCGCACATGAAAAGGACGCAAAATTCGCCCTTCATCTGCGACAGGCTTTCAAACCGCAGCCTCTTGCAAAAAACAAAAAGCCTTGCGGCTTGCGCGCAGCAAATTTCTTCTCACCCAACCGCCTGAAGTATCGGCGGGAGAGTTTCAAACCAACCGAAACGGGGTGAGCCAGTCCCGCGAACAAATCGGTCCTGTAGATTGCGCCAGGGCAAATCTGTTCTCTTCAAGACCGAAAAAATAGGGCCCTTAAGATTGCACTGATATCTCTTGGCATTTCCGATCAATCCGTCCCTTCCTCCCCGCTCAATCCAGCCAGCCCCTGTACGATGGCCGCCGCCTTTTTCGCACCGATTCCAGGAACCGCCTGAATCGCTTCCACACCGGCCTGCTTCATGGCCGCAATGGACCCGAAATGCGTCCAGAGATGCCGGGCCATCCTGGGACCGATCCCGGGCAGCGATTCCAGCGAGGAATCAAGGCTGATTCGCTTCCGGGACTGCCGCTGCCTGGTGATGACGAACCTGTGGGCATTGTCCCGAATTTTCTGGAGATAAAGAAGTTCCGGACTTCCCGGCTTGAGGGGGAGGGGGTTCTTTCGCCCTGGCAGGAAAATACGGTCGCCAAGCTCTCCTGCCCGGCGCGTTTCGCCCTTGGCGATAGAGGCCATGGGGAACAATCCGGTTGTGCCCTGATCCTTGAAAACACGCTCCAGGGCCGCAAGCTGCCCCTTGCCCCCGTCTACCAGCAAAAGGTCCGGCCAGGGAGGTCCGGCTTCGAGCCGACGCGCCAAAAATCCTGCCAGGGCCCTGTAGTCATCGCCATCTCCCTCGAGTTCGGGAAAGGCATAGATCCGGTAATCGTTTTTCCGGGGACTGCCATCTTCAAAAACAACCATGCCCACACGCATCCCCTGACCCGAAAGATGGGATGCATCGATACATTCGATACGACGGGGCTCCTGAGAAAGACGCAATGCCTTGGCCAGATTGAGGTTTTTTTTGTCCTTGTGTTTTTTGCGCAGAAATTCCCTTCCATTGGCCAGGGCCATGGCCACCAGACTGCGCTCCGCCTGCCCCCAGGCCCGACAGACCCTGACCGCACCTTTCCTGAAATCCGAAAGCGCCTCTTCCAGGGCGTTGTCTTCCAGTGCAAAAGGGAGAACGATCCGCTCGGGCACGGATGTATCCGGGCCGTAAAACTGCCCCAAAAAGGAAACAACCAGGGTTTCCCGGTCAGTCTCGTCCACCTGTATGCCGAGCCAGAAAAACTGCTTGCCGTCCACGATCTTGCCCCCCCGGACAAAAAGCACGGAAATGACCAACCCATAATCATTTCCAACAAGCGCGACAACATCGAGGTCCTTGCCTGTTGCAAGGACTGCAGCCTGGGGTTCAACGGTTTTTTCAATGGCCCGGATCAGATCACGGTATTGTGCGGCCCGCTCAAAGGCGAGGTTCTCCGAGGCGTGTTGCATCTTTGCATGCAGATCAGAGAGCAGATCCTTGGACTTCCCGCTCAGAAAAAGCTCCACCTGCCTGACGATCGCAGCATATTCATCCCTGGGCACAGGATGCACGCACGGCCCCAGACAGCGGCCGATGTCGTATTGCAGGCAGGGACGGATCCGATTTCTAAAAACATGGTCATTGCACTTTCTAAGGGCAAAAACCCGGTTGATCATCTTCAAGGTCTGTCTGGCGGCAAAGGCCGAGGTGAACGGACCGAAATACACGGAACCGTCCCGAACCATTTTTCGGGTAATGGTCAGGCGCGGATACTCGGACCGTTTGTCCAATCTGAAGAGAAGATATTGTTTGTCATCCCTAAGGACAATATTGTACCTGGGCCTGTGCTTTTTGATCAGACTGGCCTCGAGAAGCAGGGCCTCTTTTTCGGTCCGGGTCTGAAGGGTGTCGATTTTCTCGACCCGGCTCATCTGAGCCTGCGTCTTCAGAGGCAGCTGTTCCGTGGGCCGGAAATACGAAGCCACTCGTTTTCTGAGATTTTTGGCCTTGCCCACATAAATGATCTTCCCGGCTTTATCCTTCATCAGATAGACACCCGGGGTCGAGGGAAAGCTGTCAGGCTCGAAACAGATCACACCCACTCCTTGTCGAAATTTTTACGAACCGGACCTGAACAGGTACGCATGTGGTTGTGCTTTACGGTTCGCACAATACTGTCCTGCGAACTCCAGATCCAAAGATGAAAAACATGCACCTTTCCCGATTCACAGCCGGACCCGGGATGTGACCGAACATCAGACGGCCCTGAGGGATTGCACATTCACGGGCTGATATAATCAAACAAAGGCATCCCCTTTACTGGAGAAAAAGATGACGCCACGATCACAAGCAGAAGGACCAGCCTCAACCGGCTTGTTGGCCGCCATGGCAGCCTTTGTGGCCTGGGGACTTTTGCCCATGTACTGGAAAACCCTGGAACACGTCCCCGCGTTCGAGGTGCTCTGCCACCGGATAGTCTGGTCGTTGTTTTTTTCAGGAATGATCATCGGGATTCAGGGCCGGTGGCAAGAGGTCTGGGCGGTCTTCTCCTCCCTCAGGGCCATCTGGTTTCTGTTCTTTTCCAGCCTGCTCATCGCAACGAATTGGTTCGTCTACATCTGGGCGGTAAACAGCGGCCATGTCCTGGAAACCAGCCTGGGATATTTCATCAATCCCCTGGTCAATGTACTGCTGGCCTTTGTGATCTTCAGGGACCGATTACGTCCTTTGCAGACCCTGGCCGTGGGCTTTGCCATTGCCGGGGTGGCGAACCGGATCTGGCATTTTGGACAATTCCCGGTCATCGCCCTGACCCTGGCCGTGAGCTTTGCCCTGTACGGACTGCTTCGCAAACTGGTCAAAGCCGAATCCCTTCCCGGTCTCTTCTGTGAAACAGCCGTGCTCAGCCTGTTTGCCGGAGGGTATCTGATATTCCTGGCAGTCACGGGCAGCGGCGCCTTTGGCCGCATGAACATGCAGACCAATTGTCTGCTCATGGGGGCCGGGGTGGTGACCTCCCTGCCGCTGCTCGGGTTTGCCTTTGGGGCCAGACGGCTCAGCCTGATCCAGATCGGGATGCTCCAATACATCTCTCCGAGCCTGGCCTTCATGCTCGGCGCCTTTGTGTACCACGAGCCCTTTTCCCTCAACTATCTGATCACCTTCATTCTCATCTGGACCGCTGTGGGCATCTATTCGGCCGAAGGCATTGCGCGTTTCAAAAAAGGCACCCATTGACACCCAGCACGCGGCCAGATTCTCACCCATCTGCCTGTTTCAGCGTTTCTTGCCCTCTGATATGTCATCCAGCGCCTTCGAACACATCACGCTGACACCACCGGCCACAATCAGGGATCCGGCAAGACACATCCCCGTGAACAACAAAGTGAACCCCCACCCGAAATAGGCCACCATGACCGGAAGCAACACGGGTTTGATGGCCCGGCAGCCCATAAAATTGGCCACATGGAACACCGAGGCCCCCTTGTCGCGGAGATTTTGAAACAGGGGGTACCAGGCATAGATCGGGCCCATGGACAGGATGCCGGCCAGGGAGGAAAAAACAATCCCCTTGACTCCGGAACTACGCCCCAGAAACCGGCTCACCAATGCCGGGGACAGAAAGCGGTTGAAAACAACCATGGTGACCACTGCCAGACAAATGGGCACAACCAGCTGCTTAAAGATGGACGCACTCATGGCAACTGCCAGGGCAATCTTCTCCGGGGCGGTCACCAGTCCGATTCCATACATGCAGCCAACGCCCAGGGGGAACAGCCAGGGACGCGCAAGGGCCAGACAACGGTGAAAAACGGAAGGAATTTCTGGTTGAGCTGTCATATTCCCCCTCCCGGCCAGAAAATGACACCCAGAGACATACCCGCGGCCATGACAAATCCGGCCACATTGCGAACCAGCGTAAAACGAATTCCCAGAGCGGCCGATTCAGCAGGCATCTGTATCACGCCCACACTGACCCATGAAAGCATCAATGCAGTGACTGCAGCAAGCCCCACACCCGCATCGAGCAGTCCTCTGGCAATCACGTAACTGTTGACGGGGTTTCCAGCCAAAACGCTTCCTATTGTGGCGCCCCATAAGGAATCCAGAAAAACGCGTCCTGGGAACAGGGCAAACAGGGCCTTTTGGGACACCAAACCACGCACCAGCCCGAGCAGCAGCACCACCCCCACAAGCCGCGGCAGCAGCGCGTAAAACTGGCGCAATCCCTGTTTCAGGGCTCGCGCCCAAGGGGTTTCTGCAGGGGTGGAGACATCCACGGGTGCTGCGTTTGCAGGGACGGCATCTGCATCCGCTTCATCCTGTTTCGT
This sequence comes from Desulfoplanes sp. PS50, assembly GCF_053851535.1. NCBI lineage: Bacteria > Pseudomonadati > Thermodesulfobacteriota > Desulfovibrionia > Desulfovibrionales > Desulfoplanaceae > Desulfoplanes > Desulfoplanes sp. PS50. Next base: position 46,014 of record NZ_JBSPZA010000024.1, read on the forward strand.
ACCCGCCTCCAGATACCTGCTCACAGCCTCGGACACGGTCCCGGTCACCTGGGTGACCACGTCGATTCCCTGTTTTTTCAGTGCGTCGGCAATGTGCGGGGCCACATGACCCACCAGGATGACCCGCGCACCCATGTTCACCGCCAGCGACACCGCCATGATTCCGGCTCCAGGCCCGGATGAACGCGGCGGCCCCGGGACGGCCTCAAAGGACATGTCCTCGGTCTCGACCACCAGGAGATGGTCGGCCATCCCCAGCCTGGAGGAGACAACTCCGTCAAGATCGGACGTCGTACTTGGAACGGCAATTTTCATACAGCCTCGTTTATCCATTTATGAGTGGCGCAACGCGTTGCAGCAGCATCCAAACAGCCTGCCCTGCACCCCTGACAGAAAATCGATCCTTTTGTACCCTACTTGTTCCGGTCATAATCCCGGCTGGTCCGTTCGGGTACGGGCGGGAGCACATAGCCGTTGCCGCCCTCATGGGCATAGGGGGTCGTCGAACCGGAGGTGTAGATGAGACAGAGATCCGCTGTCCTGCCCTTGATGTCACCGGGAGGCAGGACCACCTTCAATTGATTGCGGACACCGGTATCCGTGAGATTCACACGCCGAAGCTGTTCGGCAAACAGGGTCTCGTCGGTAATCCGCTTCCAACCGTGGGGCTGTTTTTCCGGAAGGATCCACGCGATCGTCCCCTGCCGGGGAACGAACACAAGGGCCGAAGGCGTAGCTATACGCCCGCAATAATAGAGATCATACCCGCTGTGATCCGCCTCGAGATCCGCCATGTCCACCTGAAGCCCCACGGTTTTGGGCAAAGCCAGTTTGCCCCGAGGCTTCATCCTGGGCCGGACGAACACGATCAGTATGACAATAACCAGACAAACAAAAATAAAAACCATTACCGGTGCATTCATACACCACTCCTTGATTACGGGCAGATCGCACCAACGCTCCACACGTCTCTACGATTGATTCCTGAAAAAATGTGTTTCGCCCCGAACCGATCCCGTCTCCCGTCTCCTTTTCTCCCGCCTCCCTTCTTTTCCACCTGCTCGTTCCGGTTTGGGCGAACACAAGGTTCGCCCCTACAGACATTCACCTTTCATTCGCCTTTCCCGCCTCCTTTTCTCCCGCCTCCCGTCTCCTTTTCTCCCGTCTCCTTTCTTTTCCCGCCTCCTTTTCTCCCGCCTCCTTTCTTTTCCCGCCTCCTTTTCTCCCGCCTCCCGTCTCCGTGTCTCCCGTCTCCTTTCTTTTCCTGCGCCCTGCGCACTGCGTACTGCGCACTTTCTTCCCTACCCCACCCCATACTTCTTCATTTTATTATGCAGGGTCGCTCTTGTAATTCCCAACCGCCGGGCCGCCTCGCTCTTATTGCCTTCCGAGGCCTCGAGGGTGGCCATGACGGCCTGACGCTCGACCTCTTCCAGGGATTGGCCGGCCAGGTCCACCCCCGTATCCGGAGCATCCTTTGAATTTGTCTGCGATGTCCGGGTCAGAAGCGGCATATCCCTTTCGGCAATGAATTCCCCGGCACTCAGGATCACGGCCCGTTCCACGGCGTTCTCCAGTTCGCGCACATTGCCGGGCCATGCATGGCGTATCATCTGGTCCATGACCCTGGGGGAGAACCCACGGATATGTTTGTGATTTTTTTCCATGAACTTTTCCAGGAAAAACTGGGCGAGGAGCGGGATGTCTTCGGGACGGTCGCGCAGCGGGGGAACAGACAGGGAGATGACATTGAGCCGATAATAAAGATCCTCCCGGAATCGTTTCGCCCTGACCTCTTCCAGAAGGTCCCTGTTCGTTGCCGCGATGACCCGCACATCGACCATGATCGGCTTGTCGCTGCCTACCCGCTGGATCTCTCCCTCCTGCAGGGCCCGGAGCAGCTTGGCCTGGACCCCGGGGGCCACCTCGCCGATCTCGTCCAGAAACAGGGTGCCCTGATGGGCCTGCACGAATCGTCCCTCCCGCCGTTTGTCCGCCCCGGTAAAGGCTCCCTTTTCATGGCCGAAAAGCTCCGATTCCAGAAGCGACTCGGTCAGGGCCGCGCAGTTCACCGTGACCAGCGGTCTGGCATGACGGCGGCTGTTTGCATGGATGGCCCGGGCCACGAGCTCCTTGCCGGTTCCGCTCTCCCCCTGCACGAGAATGGTCGCATCGCTTGGGGCGACCGTGGCAATGGTCTCCAAAAGTTCCTTCATGGGCGTGCTCGTACCCACGATGCCGGTGCCCTTGTCCGGAAGCAGCCTGCGCAGTTCCCTGTTTTCAGACGCCAGGCGGGTGTGGTCCATGGCCCGTTCCAGGGTGAGTTTGAGCTCGTCGAAATCCAGGGGCTTGGTCAGATAATCGTAGGCCCCGGACTTGAGGGCCTGGACCGCGGTTTCCACCGAGGAATACGCGGTCATGATCAGGACCGGAATGGCCGGATTATATCTCATGATCTCCTGCAGGGCCTCGATCCCACCCACATGGGCCATGCGCACGTCCATGAGCACCCCGTCATAGGGACGACCGGCCACCTTCTCGATGGCAGTGCTCCCGTCCCCGGCCTCATCCACATCATACCCCCATCCCTTGAGCATGGTCCTGAGCATGGTCAGATGGGCAGAGTCGTCATCAACAATCAATATATTCGGTTTCATGGCTGATTCCTGCGAATTGTGTGTGGAGGCACCATTCTTCATGATCATTTTCTTTCCCCGGGCAGGAGGATGGTAAAAACCGTTCCCTGCCCCTCGTGTGAGGCGACCTCGATCTCCCCTTCATGGGCCTCCACGATCTTCAGGACCATGGCCAGTCCCAATCCCGTCCCCTGATTTTTGGTCGTGTAATAGGGATCGAAAATCTTGGAGAGATCCTCTTTGGGGATGCCCTTTCCCGAATCGCTGATACGAAGTCCTGTCCGCCCATCCTCGGCCCGAAAGCCCTGAATGCCCAGGGTCCCGCCCTCGGGCATGGCCTGCACCGCATTCAGATAGATATTCAGCAGACATTGCTGCATCCTGTACGGATCGAGGAAGACCTCGGCCATCGTCTCCGGGATATCGACCTCCACCCGTACCTGTGCCGCATCCAGGTCATGGCGGATCAGGGAGAGGGAGTGCCCCACAAGCTCTCCAAGATCCGTCTTCCGGGCAGCGATGTGCGAAGGCCGGGCATATTCGATCAGTTCGGTGACCACGCGGTTCAACCGGTCCACCTCATGGATCATGACCTCGGCGGCCTCGTGGTCGTCGCTCTTCGGATCGAACCGGGCCCGAAACAGGGTGGCAAATCCCTTGATGGAACTCAAGGGGTTACGGATCTCGTGGGCCACACCCGCTGCAAGGCTCCCGATGGCTGCAAGCTTTTCCTTGCGTTTGATCTCCTGCTGCAGCCGGCGGACCTCGCGCAGATCACGCAGAATGACGATCTTGCCCAGGAAACGGCCGTCTTCGGTGATGATTCTGGCACCGCTCACGCCCAGGGGAATCTCCCGCTCCCCTTCAGTTCGGCAGACAATCTCCTGCTCGGTGACCACCCTGTCCGTGTCCAGCTGCCGGATAACCGGACGGATCTCCTTGGGGATATCCTGCCCTTGCTGGCGACCACGACCCGCCTCTGCTCCGCTTCCCCAGAGCAATGCCGCTGATTCGTTCTGAAAGGAGACCTCTCCCCGGGGGCCTACAACCACCAGTCCCTCGGGGAGATTGCTGACCACCTCCGAGGCAAAGGCGCGGGAATCGCTCAACAGCCGCTGGGAAACCCTGAGACTCTGGGCCCAGAACAGGGAGATGAGCCCGGCCAGGCCCATAAAGAGAATGATGCAGGACATGACAATGGAATGGATCAGATCCTCTTTTTGGGCATCTTCCAGGGCGGTTGCCACCAGCCCGAGATAGATGAACATCTCTTCCGGAGGACCGGGAGGGGGATTCAGGTGATGGGGAGTCGGCCGGCCCGGACAAAAGGCCAGGAAACGCTCCCTGAGATTCTGACCATGCTCATTGAAACGCGTCGGCATGATGGGTTTGAAACCATTGTACACCACGAACAGGGAGGTTTTGTCAGCCCCCCTGTCCATAAACCATTGGGGCTCATCCGAGGGCACAAGAGGCCTGTCGTTTAATCGCGGAGAAAACATGCCCCCAATCCGGCTGAAATCATCGCTGGCAATGATTCCCCCCTGACTGTCCGTGATCACGATGTATTCCACACCAGGGAGCCTGGCCGTCTCCTCCAGGAGATGGCTCAACCGGATTCCCTGGGCGAACCGACCGCGCATGCCGATACGCGAGCCCGCCTCCAATGCCTTGATCAGGGCCTGACCCTTTTCCAGAAGCACCCTGGTGGTGGCCTCACGCTGCCGATTGATATTCATGGCCGTCAATACGGTCACAATGACAAACAGGATAAACGCCCCCCCGATCACCACCCAGGGTGAAAAAATCCGGGGCGCATCCCCGTGTTTGGGCCTGGTCAACATATATCTGGCTCCTTCGTGTGCGGCAGATCTTCCGGCCGGCAAAAAAACGAACACCCGTTTAAATTCTATACACCCTGATCCGCCGATCTGTTCGATTTTTATACACCAAAAGTATTTCCAGGCCAACACCCTGGAAATCGATATCTGCACAAGACTATTTTTACTTTATATTCCAAAATATTAGAAAACACCTTCTCACTTGGCATCCCCGTTGCTTTATCTAGGGCACAACAAGCAAAAATCAATCCGCAAAGGAGGACTGACATGACAAAGAACAGATCTCTCATCATCACCCTGGCATTGGTAGCCGTTGTCTCCCTGGCATCTCTCGCCGCAGCCGGCCCCGGACGAAGTGGCGGGTTCGGACCCGATCGGGGTGACTGCGCAGGTCCCGGCAGCTGTGGATGGGGACCGGGATATTATCGCAGCGATCAGATCGCCCAGCTGACCCCGGAAAAGCAGGAAGCCTACCAGGCGATCATGCAGGACTTTCAGGACAAGATGACCCCGCTTCGCGAGACCATGTGGCAGAAGCGCATGGAACTCGAGGCCCTCTCCCCCAACCCCAACACCCAGCCTGACGAAATCAAGGGACTGGTCAGGGAGATCGGGGCCCTGCACACCCAGATGCGAGGTGAGCACCAGGGACTCAGAGAGCGCCTTGAAAAGGAGATCGGTCTTGAAGTCGGACAGCGAGGCTTTCATCATCCCCGAAGCAACAAGGGCCAGCGCGGTCAGCAGGGACGCATGGGTGGCGGCCAGCGGATGATGGACGGTTCAGGCCCCGGTTGCAACCGCACCAGATAAAACAGCCACAAACATTGCATCAGCCTCACCTCCTCACAAGCAGACGGCCCGGAAGACATGTGTCTTCCGGGCCGTCTGTTTGTGGTCGAGATGATGATCTCATCGTGCAACAACCACGTGATGCCGGGGACCTTTGGGTCTGAAGCAATGAACCTTATCAAAAATAATACCTGATCCGCAGTTCCAGTTTGCTGGTGTTCACCTTTTCCCCGTACTCGGTTTCCCGCCCTCCCTGAAGCCAGGAAAACCGTCCCCGAAACTCCCAGTTTTCCAGGCCGTCGTAGATGAGCTCCGGGGTCAGGGAAAAACTGCCGTCTTCCAGATTGATGATCGAGGTCACGGCCGGGGTATAGTAGAGGATACCAAAGGGTTCCTTCTGGCTGAACCTGAAATAGAGATACTCCCGTCCCGGCTGGGGCTTGCCGTATCCCGACTCCGCCAGGTTGCGGGCCGTGCGCAGGGCAGCGTCATTCCCGTCTCCCTGTCTGACGAGTTCATAGAACCGTTCACTTTCGTGGGGTGAAAGACCCGCATCGTTGCCGTAATACTCGATGATCGAGGTGAGATTGCCCTCGGAAAGATACCTGATCCCAAGCAGCCAGGACCAGGCCTCCACGTCACCGGGCTCCACCCTGCCGTCATCCATGAGCCGGGCCTGTTTGAGGCTCGGAATATAGGCCAGCTCGCCGTGGCATTCGAAATTGGGGGCCAGGTTGCGGGAAAAGTCCATACCGAAGCGCGTGGACCGGCTGTTTCCGGTATAGACGATGAAATCCAGGTCCGTGTCCAGGTAAAGCAGGTAGAGCTTGGCCGCCAGATTCACATGGTCGGAACGCCCGAAATCATCGTTTACATCCGTGCGCACGGGAAGCACCACCGTTGTCAGGGCCATGGTCTTAAGCGGGCCGGAAAAGCTCTTGATCAGATCCGCTTCCGCCGTGATGAATCCCTCCATGGCCTCTTCCGGGTCATTGGGATCTTTGGGCCGATTGATGAAACCGACCGGATTCCAGGCATACCCCTTGCCCCATTTATAGCTCTTCTTGCCGAGACCGGCGGTAAACGCATGGGTCGGCTTGTAGGAGGCGTAGGCCTCGTACACATCGGCTGAATGATCGAAATCCTCCTGGTCGTCATCCTGCAAAAACCCCTTGAGGGTCCAGTGCAGACTGAACAGATCCCGGCTGTATCGCCCGTCGAGCTGGAGCGATCCAACCCCCTGATCCCGGGCAGCCTTGCTCGTTCCCTTATTCAAAACGTACAGGGCCGAGCCGGCATCCACATCCGCGTGGGTTCCTTTCAGCTCGACAAATCCTCCCCACTCCAGTTCCTTTTTCTCGAACTCCTGCACATCAAAACTGAAGTCCTCATCCCATGCTTCGGCCGTATCTCCGCTTGCACCAGCCGGGACCGGTGCACAGACCAGAAGAATGAGCGTCAGGACACACAAGGGTCCACACGGGTTCCAGGGTCTTGTTTCAGCGCAGTTCATCGACCTTGGACAGATAGTTGAGGGTGAAGACCTCGTCCCTGAAATCCTTCCGGGCCACCTTGGCAAAGAGCATTACAGACTTGTAGCCTTTGTTCAGCGGGCTGTCGGTCTCCAATTGGGAGGGGCGGACCAATCCGTCACCAAAGTCCTTGATCGCGCTGTAGTGAAGGGTCTTGATGAGCATGTTGCTGGCTGCATAACACTCGATCCGGGTGGGCAGAAGAACCTCCTTGTCCACCGTCATCGTGAGGTGGTCATAGGCCACGGACCCGTGTTTTGCCTGCAGTTCCAGAAGATAGGCATCCCCGTTGTCAGTGATGGACACGGCATCGTACTCCACACTGTAATCCAGCCGCAGGATGTCGGAATTATTAAAGATCCCCCCGACAACGGATTGCAGGCTGGTGATCCGCAGGGGCTTGCCCACGGCAGGGATGTAGAGCCACATATTGTCCCCCAGGCGCAGGGTGGAACGGCCCTTTTCACTGGCCGGAGAGAGAAACAGGGCGACCATCTTGTCCTGTCCCTTTTTCACGGTGTACAGGACGAATTCCTTTTTGGAACCATCCGGTTCGATATTGATCAGCTTCCGGTACATCTCGTAGGACTCGGGCTGCATATTGGCATCGACCTGTTTCAAGATCGCGTTGCCATCGAGTTCCTGGGCGTACCCCGTCGAGAAACAGCAGAGCAGCAGACAGCACCCCATTATGACGTATTTCATCGGATTCTCCTTGAAGAATGCCTGCCATCCAAAAGGATGGATCAGACATGACGCAATGCGGTTATCGGGTCCATGCGGGAGGCCTTCCACGCAGGCTGAAGGCTGGCCAGCACGGCGATGATGATGACGATCCCCATGACCAGAAGGACATCCTGAACCTGGATGGTCGGGGCGAGTTCCAGCCCCTTCTGCCGACCGAAATCAAAGGAAACACGGGTGACGTTCATGGCCACGACACCGGCCACGCTGATAATCACCCCGATCACGCTCCCGAGCACCCCGAGCAGAAAACCCTCGGCAACGAACAGAGAGAGAATCCTGCCCGGAACCGTGCCGATGGCCGCGATGGTCCCGATCTCGTTGATCCGTTCGTACACCGCCATGATCATGACGTTCATGATGCTGACAAGTACGATGGCCACGAGCATGATCTTGATGAACAGGGTCATCAGATCGATCATCCGGGCGATATTGAAAAAGGGCGAAAGGCTCTCCCAGGAATGGATCTCGAATATCGGCCGGCCCTTGTCATTTGCAAGAGATCCCAGCCGGGACTCAAGGGCTGCCATGACATCAGCCATCTGCTCCATTCCTGAAAGGCGGATGGCGATCTCGCTCACCTCGTCACCAGTAAGACGTAACAATGAGCGTGCATCGTCAATGTGAATCAGCCCGTCCCTGCCGCCCGGACCGGAGATCCCCTCGAGCACGCTTCGGATCACAAAGGGCTGTCCGTTGACGGAACCGTCCTTGTTGGTGGCCACCAGGACAATGGTATCCCCGACCGAGACCTTGAGTCCCCTGGCGATCAGTTCCGGGACCACGATCTCGCCCTTTTCAAGCAGCCCCTCGGCCGTGCCCTGAAGGACACGATCAACGAGCATGGGCACGGTTGCAAGCTCCTGCTCGGGGTCCACCCCGGTGAGCCGGATATTGGTCGTTTCTGAAAAATTGCTGAACATGGCGCCCAGACGGATGCGTTGGGAATGGGCCGTGACCTCGGGGATGGCTTCGAGGGTTTCAAGAACCTCCTGAACCTGTTTGGGGCGCATGTTCCGATCCAGGGGCAGACTTTCAATGGAAGAAAGATATCCCTGGCCATGAATCTGGATCTGTCCGAGCATGGAATCGGTGATCTGCCCGATCATCATGGACTTGAAAGAGCCGGAAAGAGACACGAACATGAGCACCGCCACGACCCCCAGACAGATCAGGGCCGAGGTGAGCAGGGTCCTTCGTTTGTACCGCCAGAGATTGCGCAGGGCCAGCTTGAAGATATCACCCATGATGCCCTCCCGAATCTTTCAAATATCCATCTTCCAGGGCGAAAACGGTTTCTGCCCGCTCCATGACCTTGGGATCATGGGTGGAAAAAATAAAGGTCGTCCCGTACTCGTCCCGCATCCGCTTCATCACGTCCAGGACAGTCCCTGCAGAGGCGCTGTCCAGATTGGCGGTGGGCTCATCCGCCAGAATCAGCTTGGCATTGGTGACCAATGCCCTGGCCACGGCCACGCGCTGTTTCTGCCCCCCTGAAATCTGGGAAGGGTATTTCCCGGCCTGATCGGCCATACCCACGGCCTCAAGCAGTTCCATAACCCGGACCGCGCGTTCCTTTTTGGGACGCTTCTGAACCATGACCAGCGGGTATTCCACGTTCTCGAACACGGTCAGCACGGGCAGGAGATTGAAGTCCTGAAAGATGAAGCCGATATGTTCTCCCCGGAACACGGCGGATTCCCGGCGCGAAAGCCCGCTCACATCCTGCCCGGCCACCTCGAGGCTCCCCCCGGAAGGCGGGTCCAGACACCCGATCATGTTGAGCACGGTGCTCTTGCCGCTCCCCGAAGGCCCCACAAAGGCCGCAAACGACCCCGGCTCGATCTCGAAACTGACCCCGCGCACCGCCCGGACCACAATCTCCCCGGTTTGATAGCTCTTATCCAGATTCAAGGCCTTGACCAGCACCATCCCTTCCTCCTCCTGAAACATGGTTGTCGAACCATCCAAACCCTCGGTGAACCGTTGCCGCGCACAGCGGTTCAGCCGGGTACAATTATTCTACCTTCTTTCTGCCTGAAAAGGAACTGCCAAACCGCCCGGCATTGTCACGGGAAAATCGTGCAGAACCTGCGCCCTGCAATGAATAAAAACGTGGGGGCGGATCGTGGGGACGGATCGTAAATTCGCCCAATGTTCAACCACAGACAATCCAAACGCATCGTGATGGCGAACCTTGTGTTCGCCCAATGTTCGATCACAAACGATCCAGACGCATCGCGGGACCGGATCGTATATTTGCCCAACATTCAATCACAAACGACCAAACACCCTGTAGGGGCGAACCTTGTGTTCGCCCTGATGTTCAATTGCCAGATACCGGATACCCCCCGTGTTCCGAAAAAAAGGGCGAACACAAGGTTCGCCCCTACGTCGGCGGGGTGATACGGGTTTGGTCGGGCACATTGTTCAGGGGGTTAAATCCATTACCGCCCTGGGTCAGGACCATTGCCCCCTGATGCCGAAATAAAATACATGCATTTTGTCATACAGATTGATCCCAAAACATGCTTGCATCGCTGTAAGATATGGGATTATCAAAATGCAATTTGCATCCTTGCCATTTCTCTGTTGCCCCGCGATACCCTTTTTCCCAGACGCATTTCCAACGAAACAGGCGTCCCCGGAACCAAACAATTCGTTGATAAGACATTGGCATGAAATACAATCCCGATATCCATCATCGCCGATCTATTCGCCTGCAAACATTCGACTATTCACAGGCCGGAGCGTATTTCGTAACGATCTGCGCGCAGAACCGAAAATGCCTGTTCGGTGAAATTGCAAACGAGGAAATGGCATTGAATGATGCGGGTCACATGGTGGCATTCGTTTGGGGCCAATTACCTGTTCGTTTCGACCATGTTGATTTGGATGCATTTGTGGTCATGCCAAATCACATACATGCCATTTTCACGTTACAACGTATCCATCCAATGTCCGATCGCCAGACAAACCAGACACACCGTGGGGACGAATCGGACCTTCGTCCAAAAGGATCATTACCGGGTACGGTCGGACGCATTGTTCAGGCATTCAAATCCATTACAACACATGAATACACAATCGGCGTCAAACAACATGGCTGGCCGCCATTCCCGGGGAAATTGTGGCAGAAAAATTATTACGAACATATCATCCGCAATGAAAATGAATTGAACCACATCCGGGAATACATCGCCAACAATCCAATGAAATGGGCATGTGACCGGGAAAATCGCACCCGACAAAATGGTATGGAACAACACGGGTCAAACAATAACATCCGTTTGGGATGATTTGCCAATTCCATGTACCCATATCGACCAGGACACATTCCCGATCACCCCAAATCACGCACATCCCATTCCCACGTAGGGGCGAACCTTGTGTTCGCCCTTTTTTCAAATCACGAGGAATTTACATGGTGATCGCCATGATTTTTCGGAATACGAGGAATTTACATGGTGTTCGCCATGATTTTTCAAAACACGAGGAATTTACATGGTTTTTGAACATTGGGCGAACACAAGGTTCGCCCCTACACGGATTGGTACCGGGTACGGTCGGATATATTGTTCAGGCGTAAAATCCATTACCAGACATGAATGAACAATCGACGATGGACAACATGGTTGGCCACCATTTTCAGGGAATTATGGCAACGGGATTATTACGAACATACCATATGTTCTCCCGATGTCAGGAACGCTGTCGCCTCATGCTGAAATAAAAATGCATCCTTTTTGTCATACAGATTGATCATAAAAGGTACTTGCATCTCCATAAGATATGGGATTATCAGGATGTAATTTGCATCTTCGCCTTTTCATACGGGCAAACCGTTATTCCCCGGGCGATTGGCACCTGTATTCATGACACGGCTGGCATGGATCGCTTGCTTGCCGTTTCAATTTGATCGATCGGTTTTATCTGGCACGTTTTCTATATCAGGCCGCAAACCTTCCCGGCTTGATACGTCATGCTGGTACTTCTGACAAAAATACTACCGCAACCCTGTACAATAAAAGGCATGAACCCCACCGGACAGAATTTCTGGGCCAGAAGGTTTTCAAAATTGTCTTGGATATCTGCCAGCTATTCGGATCATAGCCCTTAAAAGCTACAAGCATCATGCGAACATGAGCATATCGGAGTTATCAGGAAGCCACATAACAAATCGTTCTGTCTATAAGCCGATTATTACAGGTAAAGCATGAATCACAAAATTATCAATAAAAACAGCCAGGAAGAAGTAGCAAAACTTTTTACGTCTGTTTTCACATTGTCTGAGGGAGAAAAGGAAGGCAGGCTTATCGGCAATCTTGCCTCAAAACTATCTTCCAGGATCGACAATCAAGAAATAATTTGTTTCGGAACCTATGAAGGTGAATCAATTGTTGGGGCTATTTTCTTTACTCGCCTTCAATTCAAAACAGTCATCCAGGTCTACATGCTTGCTCCTGTTGCTGTTAGAAAAGATTATCAGAGAAAGGGTGTCGGTCAGGCGCTTATAAATTTTGGCCTTAATGAATTGAAAAATCGATCTGTAGCCGTAGCTATCACATATGGTGATCCATCGTATTACTCTAAAGTGGGATTTCATGCTTTGTCTGAAAATGTCATTCAGGCTCCACTTAAGCTCTTAATCCCAGAAGGTTGGTTGGGCCAGTCCTTAGCCGAAAAACCAATTCCGACTATCAAAGAACGACCTTCATGTGTTGAGGCATTCAATGATCCAGCTTATTGGTGATTATACGAGACAGAACAACCGCATGAACTCGGACTGGGTAAACGGCGTGTTGTGTCTCCAAAGCCCGAGGCAGCGGCTTCATGAATACAGATTAAGGATAACACATGCTGAAATTAACCGACCAGGAGAAACAAGAGATCATCCGCTTTCTGGAAACGGGCAAGGAGTTGCCGGAGAAGTATCGCTTTTTGCTGTTTGAGGACAAGCGCGAAGTTGAGTTGGTTTGGAACGGCAAGACCAACGAAGTATGCAACATCGTCCTGCCCTTTCAGACCATCGAGCAGGTGGATGAGCCTCGGGCCGAGAAGCCGTCCGGACCGGAGACGCAGCTCAGCCTTTCCGACTATTTCAACGTGGACAGCCGCGGCAGGCAACTCAAAGGCTGGGCCAACAAGCTGATCTGGGGCGACAACAAGCTGATTCTGTCATCGCTCAAGAACGGGCCGCTGCGGGAGGAGATCGAGGCGCAGGGCGGGCTGAAGCTGATCTACATCGACCCGCCCTTTGATGTGGGCGCGGATTTCTCCATGGACATCGAGATCGGCGGCGACACCTTCACCAAGAAGCCCAACATTCTTGAAGAGATCGCCTACCGCGACACCTGGGGCAAGGGGGCGGATTCCTTCATCGCCATGATCTACGAGCGGCTGGTGCTGATGCGGGATCTGTTGGCGGAGGATGGGAGTATTTATGTGCATTGTGATTGGCGGGTGAATTCACACATTCGCTTGGTGCTGGATGAAGTATTTGGATCTGCAAATTACCAGAATGAGGTAACTTGGCAGCGAACAAGCGCTCATAGTGACCCAGGGCACTACGGAGTTAATGTTGATTCAATATTCTACTTCTCCAAGTCGTATCAACGGAAGTGGAATCAGCTTTATGGTAATTATTCCGCAGATTATAAAAATCGATTTAGAAACGCGGACTCAGATGGGCGTTTATGGACTGATGCTGATTTAACAGCAAAGGGATTAAGTGGCGGAGGTTATACCTACAGCTACAAGGGGATTTCTTCACTTTGGAGGTGTCCGATAGAAACAATGGAAAGGTTGGACAGTGAGGGACGTCTTCATTTTACAAAAGCAGGAGGTATTCGCTTAAAGAGATACCTCGACGAAACTCCTGGTGTCCCATTGCAAACGCTTTGGACAGATATTTTTCCCGTTAATTCACAGGCTAAAGAAAAAGCAAACTACCCCACCCAAAAACCCGAGGCCCTGCTGGAGCGCATCCTCAAGGCCTCCAGCAACGAAGGTGACCTAGTCGCTGATTTCTTCTGCGGTTCCGGCACCACCGCAGCCGTAGCGGAAAAACTTGGCCGCAAGTGGATCTGCACGGATTTGGGCAAATTCGCCATCCACACCACACGCAAGCGGATGATCGGGGTGCAACGGCAGCTCAAAAATAACGGCAAGGACTACCGTGCCTTTGAAATCCTCAACCTTGGCAAGTACGAGCGGCAGCATTTTGTGGGCATCAACCCCAACCTGCGCCAAGAGGAACAGGCCAAGCAATTGGCAGCCAAGGAAGCGGCGTTTCTCGACCTCATCCTCAAAGCCTACCGCGCCGAGAAGGTGGAGCAGTTCGAGCACTTTCACGGCAAGCGCGCCGGACGGCTGGTGGCGATCGGGCCGGTCAACCTTCCGGTGACAAGGCTGTTCGTGGAGGAGATCATTCTGGAGTGTCGTAAGAAGCACATCACCAAGGTGGATATCCTCGGCTTCGAGTTCGAGATGGGCCTGTTTCCCAATGTACTGGACGAGGCGCGGGCCAAGGGCATTGACATCGCGCCGAAATACATCCCGGCGGAGGTCTTCGACAAGCGGGCGGTGGAGAAGAACCAGGTTGTTTTCCACGATGTGAGCTACATCGAGGTGAAGCCGCATGTGACCCAGGGCAAAAAGGGGCTGCCACCTGCGATGGCGGTGACGGTGGAACTCACAGATTTCTCGGTGTTCTACTCGCAGGATAGCATCGCCCAAGCCGAGGAAGCACTGGGCAAGAAGAAATCGGGCAGCAAGATTGTGGTCGAGAAGGGCCAGATAGTGAAACTTGTCAAGGATAAGAAAGGCATCATCCAGCGCGAGCAACTGACGCAGCATTGGACGGACTGGATCGACTATTGGAGCGTGGATTTCGACTTTGAGAGCAAGCGGGAGATTATTCGCATCCAAGACCCGGCGAGCGGCGAGATGCGCGAGGAGTGGACGGGCGACTACATTTTCGAGAACGAGTGGCAGAGCTTCCGCACAAAGAAAGACCGTTCCCTGGAGCTGAAAAGCGTGGCGCACGAGGTCTCGCCGGGCCGCCGCAAGATCGCGGTGAAGGTGGTGGATATCTTCGGCAACGACACCATGACGATTGTGGAGGTGGCTGTATGAAGAAGAACCGCGACATCGAGGTGCTGGACACGCGCGTGACCATTTCTCGCATGGCGGAGGAGGACTACATCTCACTCACGGACATAGCCCGCCACCGTGACGCCGACCGCTCGGACGATCTAATCCGTAACTGGGTGCGCAACCGGAACACGCTGGAATTCCTCGGCATCTGGGAGAAAATCCATAACCCCAATTTTAATTCCGTCGAATTCGACGGGTTTAGAATGCAGGCAGGGTTGAACAGCTTTACCTTGACCCCGAAACAATGGATTACCCGCACCAACGCCAAGGGCATCGTCTCCAAAGCAGGCCGCCTGCAGGAGGAACCTTTGCCCATCGGGACATCGCCTTTGAGTTCGCATCTTGGATATCCCCCTGTGTCAGGAAAGATGTCGCCTCATACCAAAATAAAAATGCATCCTTTTTGTAATACAGATTGATCACAAAAGATACTTGCATCCCTATAAGATATGGGATTATCAGGATGCAATTTGCATCTTCGCCTTTTCATACGGGCAAACCGTTATTCCCCGGCCGACCGGCACCCGTATCCATGACAAGGCTGGCATGGATCGCTTGCTTGCCGTTTCAATTCGGCTGGTCGGTTTTATCTGGCACGTGTTCTATATCAGGCCGCAAACTTTCTCGACCCGATACGTCATGCTGGTACTTCTGACAAAAATACTACCGCAACTCTGTGCGATAAAAGGTATGAACCCCACCGGACAGAATTTCTGACTCGACTTTCAGGGTTGAGACATCGTAAAGCAATAAAAACTTAACGATTATAACGTGTTGTCAAAATTTTTTGCGTAAGACCCTAATTAATATCCATGCAATCTTGTTTTATTCACGTTATTCAACATTTTTTACGATTTTATATTGACATGTAAGACCCTAATCTGTATGTGATGGACATGGCCCACTTGCACAAAAAGGTTAAGCAGGGAAAGACCTACTACTACATCCGGGAAATGGCTCGGGTTCAAGGCAAACCAAAGGTTGTCAATCAGATCTATCTCGGTTCTGTCGAGCGGATCATG
>NZ_JBSPZA010000025.1:0-61013 GCF_053851535.1 Desulfoplanes sp. PS50
TAAATCCATATTGTCGATTTTCAACATTTTTTCCTTACTAATAGAACTTGTTTCTTGATGCATTCTAAATTTGAATGCATCAAGGTTATTGTTGTATTCAGCATAACGTCCATTGCCACGGTTAATGCCTCGTCGAGCGCACGCACCTTGCCGTAGCGCAGGGACACATCCCGCAGGCGGGCAACCGGTGCGGCAGCACTCACGCCATCCTCGATCTGTGCATGTATGTCCCGGCTCATTGCGGCAGCCTCGTCTGCAGTTCAGGCGGCCAATCCACCCGTGGGTCGAGCCGCACATAGGCCATGCCCGGCAGGCCGGTCTTGACCTGGAGGAGGTGCTCTCTGAGCAGATCCGGGGCGATCCGCGCCTTGACCCGGAACATCAGCTTCAGGCGTTCTTCCGTTGTTTCCACCGTTTTTGGGGTGAACTGGGCCTCGTCGGCGACGAACGAGATCTCGGCCGGGATGACGTATTGCGGGGCGGCATCGAGCACAAGACGCGCTTCGGTACCCAGTGCGATCCGTCCGGCCGCCTTCGTCGGCAGGAAGAAGGTCATGTAGACATCGGTGAGGTCGATCATGTTCAGGACAGTGCCACCGGAGGCCAGCACCTCGCCGGGCTGGGCCACCCGGTATTGCACCCGTCCCTTCTGCGGCGCCTTCAGCACGCTGTCATCAAGGTCAGCCTGGATTCGCTCAAGCATCGCCCGGGTCGCCTCCACATCGGCTTGCGCGCCAAGCACCTGCGATCTGGCCGTGGCAATGGCCGCGGCCGCCCTTGCGACATCAGCCTCGGCAGCGCGCAACATAGCTTCGGCGCTGAGAAAAGCGGCTCGATCGTCGTCGAATTTCTGCTGGGAAACGGCTTTGTCGGCGACCAGCGATCGCGACCGCTCAAGCCGTATCCGTGCCACCTCGGCCTCGGCCACGCGTTGCGAGACCACTGCCTGCGCTGCCGTTTTCTCGCTTTGGCGCTGCACGACCTGGCTGTTGGCGATCCGCACCGAGTTCTCAGCCTGGCGCAAGTGGGCCAGCCCTTCTCTCAGCTGAGCTTCCAATACGGCGGTGTCCATCTTCGCCAGAACTTGTCCGGCCGTGATGAAATCGCCTTCGTCCACCAGGATATCCTTGAGCCGCCCCGCCGTCTTGGCGGCTATGTCAATCTCCACCGCTTCAATGCGGCCGTTGCCGCTGGTGAAGCCGTCGGGAATACCCTTTTTCTGCAAGGATTGCCAAGCAAAGAGTGCGGCCCCGATAACAAGCACCCCTATGGCGATGGCCAGCAACCGTCCTTTATTAAGCTTCGACATTTTTTGACCTCCGCTTTGCCCCGTTCCCAGAGAACAGGCGGCCATTCCGGAACAGATTCCAGTGAGCCGAAATATCTCCTAAAAACGGCTGCCCGGAATCCTTGTATTCTGGATAAGGGGCCAGCTTCATCACTCAGCCTCCCCGACAATCTGTTCCAGAAAGCCTTCGGTCTCCTGCTCCAGGGCGTAGATATCGGCCTTGATCTTATTTAAAGTGCATCCATTACGGAAGATCAGATGGCTTTTGATTTTGCTTATCCGTTCAATGGCCATTCTGTTCCCCACCGTTCCTCTGTCAATCGTGCTCATTTCACATCCCCTCCCATAGCAAACTCCTCATCGATCTCGAACAGATCCGGCGTCGAACGATGGACGCCGATGCCGTGTTCCATCAGCAGCATTACAAGCTGTTCCCCGTTCATCAGGGCGATGGGAGTCTTGTCGGGCTGGGCCGCTTCCTTGATGGCTCCGGCACTGAAGTCGCTGGTGGTAATGATCAGCCCTTGCTCGTGTGCTCCGAGGCTGCCGCGCACCTGCTGCACAACCGGAGCTTGGATATTATTCTTGAGCTTCCATTTCTTGACCTGGACGGCCATCTTGATGCGGACCACGTCACCGACCACCAAGGTGCCCCGGACATCGATGTCGCCGTCGCCGCTGAGTTTGGTCACCTCGACCATCTCGAAACCCATCTCCGCCAGTAACTGAGAGATGAGCTCCTCGAACTCACCGGGCTTCATGGCCAGCAAGCGCTCGCGCAGGACCTTGCGGACCTGGTGGTTGTGCTGCTCGATTTGGAATGCGAGTCCACGCCCCATCCATTGGCTCAGGCCGATATAGCCACGGCCGTGTTGGACAAAGCGGGGCCGCTCACCGCGTTTCTGCTGGCGCTTGATCTCGGTGATCACCTGGGCGTACATGGTGGCCTCGGGCGTTTTGCCGCCTGTCACCAGCCAGCCTTTTTGCAGGGCCTTCTCGGTTATTTCCTTGTAATGCATCGGCTTCTTGCCGCCGAACTCTTCGAGCACCTTCTGAGCGCAATCAGTGAAGGAGAAACCCGCGTTCGGATGATGTTTTGGGGCTTCTTCGACGGCCGCAGGAACCGGCGCAGCGCCGCTCGATATTTCAGTGGAATCTCGAAGTGCGAAGGTCTGAGGGCCGACTTTTACAAAGGGCGACTTGTCCCCATTGCTCTTGATGTCGGAGTAGAGCCGGGCGCTGACAGTGGCGTCTGGGGGCTTACCTCCGGACTGCCAGAGACCGGCAGCCATGATCTGCTCGGCGATATCCTTGGCGTGCAGCGCCGTTCCGGCCTGTTGCAAAACCTGAATTGCGGCCGTTTTAACGTCCATGGCTCGTTCCCGTTGCGGATTGTTCGGCCTGTTGCTGATAAGTCACGCCAAAGATGGTGTCGCCCAGCCATTTCTTGAACGACGGATTGTCGCTGAACTGCTTGAACAGCTCGGTGTGGTCGGACAAGAGGTCGATCATGACGCGTTGCAGCGCGGCGTCGTGTTCGATCCGGGCGGTCTTCTTATCGTTGTTCTTCATGGCGTTCTGGTAGGCGGCGTCCGCTGCGACCTTGGCCGGGATCTCCTCGGCGATGACCTGGCGGATCTTGTCGCCGTCCTTCCAATCGATGTTGCCGAACTGGTCGTTGAACGCCTTGATGATGTTGCTCAGTTGGTCCAGCTCCGGTTCCGGTTTGCGGCCACCTCCGCTGGTCGGCACCGGTCCGATTTCAGCATCCTGATCCGGAAGGCCTATCTTCAGGCTGGTTTTCACCTCGACACGGTAGCTGTCCATGTCGATGGCCTCCAGGATGCCCCGGGACAGGTCCTCTTCCTTGGGCGCGGGGAGTTTCGGGATCAGGAAGTTCAGGAAGATCGACAGCTTTTCCCAGTCGGCATTCGAATACGCCAGAATCGAGGACAGAAAGCCGTAGGTGCGGACGAAAGCCTTGGCCTTGCCCTTGAAGTCCACCTGGCCATCTTCGTCGAGATCGGCGTTGTAGGTGGCCACGCAGGCGTCCAGGATCGGGTCGAGCTTGTCGCGGTCCGCGCCGTTCAGGTAGAGCCCCACCAGGTCGTCGATTTGCTCCTGGGAGTAGACCTGGTAGCCGTCCAGATCCGACTTCAGGTCGTGCAGTTTATTCGGGTCGGTTTCGTCACTGAGGATAGTGGTGCGGTAATAGGGCTCGAACGACTTCTGGATGGTCTCCGAGTCGTTGTGGAAATCGAGCACAAAGGTATCGTGCTTTTTCGGGTGGGCGCGATTGAGCCGTGAGAGGGTCTGCACCGCCTTGATGCCGGAGAGCGCCTTGTCTACGTACATGGTGTGCAGCAGCGGTTCGTCGTAGCCGGTCTGGAACTTGTCGGCGACGATCAGGAAGCGGTACGGGTCCTGTTGTACCTTGTCCGGGATCTGGCTGCTGGGGAAGCCGTTCAGCGTCGCTTCGGTCACTTTCTTTCCGCCATACTCGTGCTCCCCGGAAAAGGCCACGATGGGCGCGTAAGGGCTTTTACGCTCCTTGAGGTAGTCCTTGAAGGCGTGGAAATACTGAATGGCTCGCTCGATACCGTTGGTGATGACCATGGCCCGGGCATGGCCGCCGATCTTGCGGTGGCCGATCACCTGGGCGTGGAAGTGGTCCACCATGATCTCCGCCTTCTCGCGGATGGCGTGATCATGGGACTCCACATAGCGGCGCAGCTTTTTCTGGGCCTTGTTAGCGTCGAAGAGCGGATCGTCCTCCACTGTCTTGGCCAGGCGGTAATAACTCTCCACCGGGGTGTAGTTCTTCAGCACATCGAGGATGAAGCCCTCCTGGATGGCCTGCTTCATGGTGTAGCTGTGGAACGGGTGATGCTTCACGGTGCCGTCGGGCTGCGGGTCCGGCTCGCCGAAGATCTCCAGGGTCTTGTTCTTGGGGGTGGCGGTGAAGGCAAAGTAGCTGGCGTTGGTCACCATCTTCCGGCCTTCCATGATCTTGTTGATCTTGTCCTCGGTATCCAGTTCATCCCATTCCGCCTTGTATTCACCCGGCTTTTCCGCAACGGCCATGTTCATGGCGGCGGTGGTCTTGCCGCCCTGGCTGGAATGGGCCTCGTCGATGATGATGGCGAATTTGCTCTTGCGGTGTTCGTCGCCGATCTCATCGAGGATGAACGGGAACTTCTGCACGGTGGTGATGATGATTTTCTTCCCGGCCTTGAGGAAGCGGCGCAGGTCGCCGGAATGCTCGGCATGGCCGACGGTGGCGGAAACCTGGGCGAACTGCTTGATGGTGTCGCGGATCTGTTTGTCGAGCACCCGTCGGTCGGTGACCACGATGACCGAATCGAACAACGCCTTGCTCTCGTGTTCCAGCCCCACGAGCTGGTGCGCCAGCCAGGCGATGGAGTTACTTTTGCCGCTGCCCGCCGAGTGCTGGATCAGGTAGCGTCTGCCGACGCCGCTCTCAGCGGCATTGGCCAGCAGCATGCGCACCACCTTTAGCTGGTGGTAGCGGGGGAAGATCTGCTTGTGCCTTTTTTTGCCGGTCTTCTCGTCCTTTTCCTCCACCACCTGGGCGTAGTTTTCCAGAATGTCGGTCAACCCCGCCTTGGAGAGGGCCTCCTTCCACAGATAGTCGGTGGCGAGCCCGGCCGGGTTGGGCGGATTGCCAGCACCGTCGTTGTAGCCCTTGTCGAAGGGCAGAAACCACGAGCCCTTGCCCTTGAGGTGGGTGCAGAAACGCACCTCGTGATCGTCCACGGCAAAATGAACGACGCAACGGCCGAACTGAAACAGCAGCTCCTTCGGGTCGCGGTCACGCTGGTACTGCTGCACGGCATCGAGCACCGTCTGCTTGGTGAGCTTGTTCTTGAGTTCGAAGGTGGCGATGGGCAGGCCGTTGATGAACACGGCCATGTCGAGGGAGAGCGCAGTCTCATTGCGGCTGTAGCGGAGCTGGCGGGTGACGCTGAAGACGTTGGCCGCGAACCGCTCGGCCGCCTTCACGTTGCCTGGCGTCGGCGTGCCGTAGAAAAGGTCCACATGGGCCGGGCCGTGCTTGATGCCGCCGCGTAGCACGTCTACCACGCCGCGCTTGGCGATCTCGCCCTGCAGGCGGTGCAGGAATTGTGTGCGTTTGGGGCCTTCCTCGTCGATGCCAAGAGCCTCATAGGTGTCGGGCTGGGTGGCGGCGAGGAATTGCAGCAGCTTGGCCCGGTCGACGGCGTGTTCCCGGTCGTAGTCCTGCGGGTCGCCCTGAACGTATCCGGCCTCCTCCACGAGGGACGCGACGATGATGGACTCCAGGCCCTTTTCGCTGGTGTCGGTCGGTTTCATAGATCCTCCAGCAAATGGGCGATGTCCTTCGGCGACGGCAGTTGACCTTTCAGCGCCTTGGGCAGGGTCTTGGTGATTTCATAAGTGGCCACGCCGATGGGCTTGCGGGCGTCGTGCAGGGCGTATTCCACAATTGTGCGGCTCTTCTCCTTGCACAGGATGATGCCGATGGAGGGGTTCTCGTCCTCCTGGCGGACCTGCCGGTCCAGCGCCGCCAGATAAAACTGCATCTTGCCGACGAACTCCGGAAGGAATTCGCCGACTTTCAATTCAATGGCGACAAGACAGCGCAGGTGGCGGTGAAACAACAAGAGGTCGATGAAAAACTCTTTGCCGTCCACCTCCAGCCGGTATTGGCTTCCCATGAAGGCGAACATGCCACCCATGGCCCGGAGGAAATCCTCGATCCGGGCGATGAGCGCCCGCTCCAGCTCCCGCTCGCTGTGTTCCTCGCCCAGTTCCAGAAAATCGAAGGTGTATTCGTCCTTCACCGCCAGCTTGGCCTGGGCGCGAAGTTCCGGCGTCAGCGCTTGGTCGAAATTGGTCTGGCCGAGCAGGGATTTTTCATAGCTCTGGTTATCGATTTGGTGGATGAGCACGTTCTTGGACCAGCCGAACTTGCGGGTCATGCGCAGATAGAACTCCCGCTCCAGCGGGTCCTTGCAGCGCTCCAAGATGGCCAGGTTGTGGCTCCAGCCGATTTCTCGCACCAGTGGTGCGAGTTTTTCTATACCGCTGTACGCCTCGAAAAAGGCCTTCATGCGCCAGAGGTTGGAAGCCGAAAAGCCGCCTACGCCGGGAAACTCCGTCCGCAGATCGGCGGCGAGCTGTTCCACCACCGCCTTGCCCCAGCCTTCAACATCCTGCCGCTCCACGATCATCCGGCCGATATCCCAGTACAGGCCGACCAGCTCCTTGTTGACCGCCTTGAGGGCTTCATACTGGGCGGAGCGGATGCGCTCCTTAATCTCGGACAGCAGGCGCGGGTAGTCCTGCGGTTTGCCGAGGCTGTTTTTTGGGGTTTTGTCAGTCGGTTTCATCCATCTCCCCCTCGTCATCGATCACGTCATCGGCTTCACCGGTGTCCTCATCCAGCGACAGCAGCTCTTCCTCGACAACCTCCGGCACCTCGATGCCGCGCACATCCACCTGGCCTGTGACCACATCGGAAATCAGCCGGGTGCGGTATTCGCGCATCAGTTCGATCTCACGTTGGGCCCTTGAAATCGCCTGGCTTATCTCAGCGCACTTCTCATTGATGTGAGCAATAATCGCCCGCTGTTCCTCCAACGGCGGGAGCGGGAAGAACGCCCCCTTGATTGCACCTTGCGCCAAGCCAAAGCGGGTCACGCCGGTAGCGGCAATCCGGAACTGGTCGGCCACTGGGTCGGAAGAGAAGGCCCTGAACAGAAACTCGCCTTCGATTTCACCTGAGAACGGTCTGATCAAGGCCAAGTGATAGGCGCAAACGATGCCGGGAAGAGCCTCGGGCACGAAAGTGGGAATGGCGATGTCGTCCCAACTTTCGGAGTCCTTGGTGATGATTACGTCGCCCGCTTTCAGCTCAAAAGCGCGAATCTCTTCCGGCGTGGCCGTGGCCTTCATAAAATCGATAGCAGCGGTGATGCGGTCGTTCTTGTAAACGTCCACGTAGTTGCAGAGCATGACCGGGACTTCGTCCTCGTTCGTGTTCTTGTCGACGCCACTGGCCCTGACCGCCGCCAGCGTGCGGAGCCGTCTGGCCTCCCAATGCTCCGGAATATCTCCGATCCATTCCACGCCGCTGGGCTTGAACTTGACCTTGGGATCAAGCCCCCGGGTCACGGCCTGGTTGATGACGTTCTGCTTCTGTTCCTTGAGCAGTTCGATGAGCCGCCGCTTGTTGCGGATGAATTTGTTGATCTTCGCTGTTTTCCAATTAAGGAAAAGTACGATTGAGTCTTGTTCGCTGGTGGGAGGAACTGGAACAGGTATTTGCCCAAACTGGTCAAAATACAGCCTAAGGCGCATATCCATGATGCCCCTTGACCTGATCTTGAATTGTTGGAGATATTTCGGTGTCCTGAAGAGATAGTGGTAATAGTCAGTATTGCATGCCTGAATCGGACGCAAAATGTCATAAGCGGGACTCGTCACCCCTTCATAGTGAGAAACACCGATCGCCCCCATCCAAGCGAGCAGCTTGTTAGATATTATATCGCCCTTCTTTACCATCCAGTACCCATCAGTAGTGGACGCTTTATTGCCTCGCTGTTCAAGATCCTTTCTTGGCCTTACACCAATATGCGTATAAATCGAAAGTAACTCCATCTGATTGTTATCTGGGGCCTTTTCAATCCTTAAACGAAAAACCTGCTTGGTTCGCAATATACCCCACGAATCCGGCAAGCGTTTAAGCCAGTTCAGTTCAGTTTGCCGGTAGTTTGGGAATGGCCCGAGCATTACTCAGCCTCCCCGACAATCTGTTCCAATAGCCCGTCGGTTTCCTGCTCTAGGGCGTAGATGTCGTCCTTGATTTCATCCAGGGTGCGCATGGATGCGGGCCGGTAAAAATGTCGGTTGAAGGAGATCTCGTAGCCCACCTGCGTCTTGCCCGGGTCGATCCAGGCATCCGGGGCATAGGGCAGCACTTCTCGTCGGAAGAAAGCCTCGATACCGCCTTTTTCCAGCAGCGGCACCTGTTCGCTGTCGCGCAGGGCGGTATCCGGCTCGAATTCAACCACGCAGTGTTTGCCGCCCACCTCGGCCTCGAACAGGCCGTGGATGGGATCGGGCGTGGCCTTGCCGGGCTTGTGAACCTTCTTCAGTACCGGCGCGGCGTCCTCGCGGGTGTCGCAGAGATCGCTCTGCAGCAGCTTCTTGCGCTTGGCGGTGAGCTTGACGCCGTGTTTGTCGGCATCGGTGTCGCAGGTGTCCATGAAGGCGTTGAAATCCAGGTGCGGACCGGCTCCAAGCGTCTCGGCCACGCGGCGGGCCAGGTTAGCCAGCGGCTCTTCCTTGGCCTTGGCGCACGCCCGCTCGAACCGTTCCAGCCGGGCCGGGTTCAGGTCAACGGCGAGGCGCAAGGGACGGTCCACCGTCACCTTCCAGTAGCCGAAGGCCTCGTTGGGGAAAATCTTGGATTTCCCGGTCTCGACCGGATTGACCACCAGCTCGCAGACAGCGCGGATGTGTTCCTCGGAGAACTCGCAGTTTTTCTTGCCGAGGTTGCGGCGCAGCGGCACGTACCATTCGGTGGCGTCGATGAGCTGGACCTTGCCTCGGCGCGTATCAGACTTGCGATTGGACAGAACCCAGATGTAGGTGGCGATGGGCGTGTTGTAGAACATGTTCTCCGGCAGGGCGATGATGGCCTCCAGCCAGTCGTTCTCGATGATCCAGCGGCGGATATTGCTCTCGCCCTGACCGGCGTCGCCGGTGAAGAGCGACGAGCCGTTGTGGACTTCGGCGATGCGGCTACCGAGGCGGGTAGTGTGCTTCATCTTGGAGAGCTTGTTGACCAGGAACATGAGCTGCCCGTCCGAGGAGCGGGTGATCATCTTGTATTCCGGGTCGCCGCCGTGCTGGGTGACAAAGCGCGGGTCCTTGATATCACCCTTGCCGCCCAGGCGCTCCAGGTCGGTCTTCCAGCTCTTGCCGTAGGGCGGATTGGAGAGCATGAAATCGAATTCCTGCGACGGGAAGGCATCGCTGGAGAGCGTGGAGCCGTACTTCATGTTCTCCGCCTCGGCCCCTTCGCCTTTGAGGAGCAGGTCGGCCTTGGAGATGGCGTAGGTTTCCGGCTGCACCTCCTGGCCGAACAGATGAATGGAGACATCCTTGCCGTGGCTTTCGGCCAGCTCGGCCAAGCGCTCCTCCGCCACGGTCAGCATGCCGCCGGTGCCGCAGGCCCCGTCATAGACGAGGTAGGTGCCGGATTCGATGTCGTCGGCCACCGGCAGGAAGATCAGGTCGGCCATGAGCTTGACCACGTCGCGGGGCGTGAAGTGCTCTCCGGCCTCTTCGTTGTTCTCCTCGCTGAAGCGGCGGATCAACTCCTCGAAAATGGTGCCCATGGAGTGGTTGTCGAGGGCCGGGAGCAGCTCGTTGCCGTCTATGTCCAGAACAGATTTGGGAGACAGATTGATCCGGCTGTCCAGAAATTTTGCAATCAGATGACCGAGGATGTCCGCCTCGATCAACGTGGGTATCTGGTTGCGGAACTTGAACTTGTCCAGGATCTCCTGGACGTTGGGTGAAAAACCGTCCAGATAGGCCTCGAAATCGGCCTTGAGCTGCTGTTGTTTGGCGCGGTTTCTCAGATCGCGCAAAGTAAAGGGCGAAACATTGTAAAAAGCCTGGCCTGCAGCCTGGCAGAGCGCGGCGTGCTGGTTGGCAATTTCGGCCCCGTCGAGCTGGGTTTTCATCTCGAGCACTTTTTCCTTGCTCGGCTCCAAGAGCGCGTCGAGACGGCGGATGACCGTCATTGGCAGGATCACGTCGCGGTACTTGCCGCGCACATAGACATCGCGCAGCACGTCATCGGCGATCCCCCAGATAAAACTTACAATATTGGTATGGGTCACATAGTTCATAGCCCGTTACCACTCCTTGCGCTTTGTGTAGGTTTGATTCGCATAACCCTTTGCATTCACCCTGCGAGTTTTCTCTGCAGGTGCGGCTGCGCCGCCAGCCTTGAACCATGCGTCCACTTCATCTTTTTTTTGAACTTCCAAAGACGACCCGTGTTGTGAGCGGGCATGTTAGATCTGTTGAGTCATTTGAACACGGTGTCATTGTCGCTTCCGAGATATTTGCAGATTTCGGTTATCGAAAACCAGCGATCTTTCATATCCTCGATGCTCATAACATTCGACATTTGGTCTTACGGTCATGTTCGCCAAAGCAAAACAGGTGAGCGCTGGTCGAAACTTTCCCAAATAAAAAACCTTATATAACTACTCAGGCGCTAGCTGCTGTGTCAAACAGTCTTTGCCGACTAGCACGATTTTTTTCTGTAACGGATGAAGTCAGACACCAGAGCGGTGTAACTTCGAGTACACAGGTCTGTGCTTGGATCAGATTTTTCTCTATGAAGACCATGCTTACGCCAGGGCAATGACCACGCCCGGCACCATGGCGGCGAGCATGAGCAGGGGGACATGGATGTTTTTTCTGAATCCGGCGATCCAGGCAAAGAGGATTCCTTTGAACAGGGTGTTGGTTGCACAGGCAAGGACAATGCCCGTGATGGCGACTTCTCCCTCCAGACTGGCGTGTGCGGACCGGGATAGGGAGAGGGTGATGGCGTCCACATCCATCAGTCCTGAAATCACCGACAGGATGTACACGCCCTGATTGCCGAACCAGTGTTTCATGGCCTCGGACAGGACGAGGATCACGGCCAGCAGGAGTCCGAACTGCAAGGCCATGCCGAGTTGGAGGGGGTTCTTCAGTTCGAGGCGCTGGTCCTGCTCCTTGCCGTTTTTTCCGTTTTGCCGCCAGATCCAGATCAGGCTGGCTAAAAGACCCAGCAGCATGGCGGTCAGCGGCAGCCAGAGAAGGCGCAGTAGCGCGGTATGGACCACAAAGACCTCGATCATGACCCGCACAAACATGATCGAAGACGCTATGAGGACCCCGCCTGAGAATATGAGACTGACCTCTTTGTTTCTGGCAAAACGGGCCAGGCTCAAGGTGACCGCCGTTGACGAGACCAGCCCGCCGGCAACGGCAGTGACGATCATCCCCATCCGATCTCCGGCCATTTTGATGACTATGTAGCCCAGAAAAGACAATCCTGAAATCAGAACCACCATCCACCAGGTCCAGTAGGGGTTCAAAGCTTCCCAGGGACCAAAGCCCTTGTCCGGCAAAAGGGGCAGCAGGACCACGGAGATGAGCAGGAGTTTGACCCCGGAAAAAAAGTCCTCGGGCGACACCCGGGTGAGCCATTGGTGCAGGGTCAGTTTGTGGCCGAGAATGAACATGGTGATGACTGTGACTGCTATTGCCGGGATCTGGTTGCCGTAGGCCGCCCAGGCTGCCAGGGAAAAGGTCAGTATCATGCCGAAGGCCGTGGTGGTCCCGACGTCCTTATCCTTTTTAAACTCCAGGATATGGGCTGCAATGACCAGGGCGGAAACCGACACAAATCCTACCATAAGCAGCCAATGCCCGATCTCCTGGGAGAGCAGGGCAATGACGCCTCCCAGCAGGCCGATAAGGCTGAAGGTTCGAATCCCGGCCACGCGCTGACCTTCATCCTCCTTCCTGTTGCTCCACCCCCTTTCGATCCCGATCAAAAGACCGATAGCCAGGGCTGCAAGCAGTTCGAGCGCTACAACATACATCTCATCCATGGGTACCCTGCTTGTTGCGAGTGTGTTTTGCTGGTTTCCTTTCCGGGAACGCCGAAGGTCCGGTCGGTATTTCCAATGGAATGACTCTAGCCGTGACTGGGCTCCATTCTTGATAATGGCGGAGAAATATCAATATTGCTCTGTCAGGAGAAGGCGCCCTTTGTTGGTCAGCCTATATTTCTGCAGTCGGCTGTTGGGCTTATCCGGGATTGTCCGTTCTATGTACCCGTTGTTCAGCGCAGGACGGAGATGATTTTTTCTAAAGGAATCTCTATGTTTGAATTTTAGCTGATTTCGTAACTCCCCAGATGATAAAGGACCGTTCTTCAGTATGTGGAGGAGATTGAGCAATGCCTCATCTGACTGGGTCGCCGAATGGGTCGCCGACTGGGTCACCGACTTGCTCATCGACTTGCTCACCGACTTGCTCACCGACTTGCTCACCGACTTGCTCGTTAGGTCTTTTCTGTGGTTTTGCAGGTAAGGCATTTTCAGGGACTGCCACTGGTTTTTTAGAGAAACGATAACCCGAACCCGCATGCCGATTTCGACAATGGATTTTTACGAAACGTAGCAATGGAACACCGTGCGACACAAGGAGTTTTTCCGGGCTGGGCTTTTGTTCGCATGAAAGTACTCGAATATGTGAGCACACGCCATGGGTATAAAAAAACGGGCATGTAGATTGGTTTCTACATGCCCGTTTCTCGTGGTGGAGGCGAAGAGGATTGAACTCTCGACCTCAGCGTTGCGAACGCTGCGCTCTCCCAGCTGAGCTACGCCCCCGGATGTGAAGATGAGTCTTTATGATCATTTGGCGAGGATATCAAGAATTTTTTGGACCCGGTGAACGTAGGTATGGCGGGCTGTGATTTCCTGTTGCCATGCGTTTCGCAGGTCGTTTTTTTCTTTGGACTCAGGAGTGAATTTTCGAATCAGGTCGGGGAGCTCGCTTGGGGCGGTGAAGGATATGGGCGCGCAGAGTTCTTTGGGGAAAATCGCCTGTCCCGGGGTGGTGTCGGTGAGCAGGAAGCCGCCCGCGGCCCAGACGTCGAAGTGGCGCTGGGTCAGGCCGTGGGGCAGGAGCATGCTGGTCATGTTCAGGGTGATGGCGGCCCGGGCGTACCAGGCCCCAAGGGGACCGTAATAGTCCAGGGGCGGGTGCAGGGTGAAGGGGCGGGTCAGATGGTTCTTCCAGGCCGGGTCCCCGACAATGTTCAGGTCCGAGCAGGCGGCTGCCTGTTCAAGACATGCCTGACGCCAGGCCAGGGAGGTTTCTTCAGCGCCAAGTCCTGCCTGGCGGATTTCGTTGCCGGGCCACAACTCGGTCGGGGCGAGTCGGTCGATCCACCAGGAGACATCCCTGCGTTTTCCCTGCAGGCAATCCTTGTTTGCCACGGCAAGAAGCTCTTTATTCACCGAGGCTCCGGCAAAGAAGCCCTGTTTGCGGGGAAAGGCGGTTCTTCCCACAAAGCTGACCTGAGGTCGTTTCAGATCATCGCGCTGATCACAGGGGCTGAAAAAATGCGGATCCGTGCCCAGGGGGAGGTGGAATGGTCTGCCTCCGAGATTCTCGAGCGGATCGAGGAACCAATCGTCTGTCACCCCGATGGGAATGTCCTTCCAAAAGAGACCCCGGCACGAGCCCAGCAGATGGAAAGGATTGTCCACCATCCAGACAGCTACAGCAACCCCTGCCTCGCGAAGGAGATAATAATGGCCTCCATAGCCGTCCAATCCGGCCATGTTGAGGCTGACGAACATCTGCGGGGACGTTTTGACAAGAAGATCTTCGAGTTGCTCCAGAGAAAGATTCTCCGGGATGAGCATGGGGTTGAACCCCAGCTGTTCAAAGGCCCGGGCCAATTCCGGGACAATAAGGGCGTTGGTGCTCCAGGGGAGTAGAACACGCTTTGTCCGGGAAGACGGCGTAGCGCTCTTCATCCACATCCGGACCCTGGCCAGGATCGGGCCCCAGAAGGAGGGAAACAGCCGTTCGCCCGGCGTGAAAATCCACAGGGTGGAGGCGGCCAGACGTTCGGGCGTCAACTCTTCCGGGGATATTCGTTGGAAAAACGGGGGGATGCGCTCATGCCAGTTTGTATCCATCTGTTCCCAAAAACGAGGGCTTTCGATGAAGCAGACATCCTCACATTGTCCGGTACGCCCGGTCAGTCCTTCCGGGTTGGGGCCCAGTCCCAGAAAAATATGTCTGCTGCCTTGTCCCGTGCGCGTGAATGCTTCCTCGGGGCCCGGCAGGGTTCGGGTTTTTCCGAGCTCATTTTGGGTCTTTACACGCGTGGGACGGACTGGCATCATTGAGCTCTTTTTTTGGAAAAGGATATGAAAAAATACAGAGATCACTATTTCAAGCGGGCCAAGCAGGAGAATTATCCTGCCAGGTCCGTATATAAGTTGCAGGAGATGGACAAGAATTTTCAACTCCTGCGGCCCGGTCAGAAGGTTCTCGACCTGGGTGCGAGTCCGGGATCATGGACCCTGTACGCCGCAAAGCGGGTCGGTGACAAGGGACGGGTTCTGGGTGTGGATCTCAATCCCGCCAATACCGCATTTCCTCCCCAGGTGACCTTTCTGCAGGAAGATGTTTTTGACCGGTCTCCGGAGTTTCAGGAACTTTTGGATTCATGGGCCCCCTTTGATCATGTCGTAAGCGACATGGCCCCCAAGACCTCGGGGGTCAAGTTCAAGGATCAGGCATTGTCTCTGGAACTCGTGGAGGAGGCCTTTGCCCTGGCCACGACCTGTCTGGCCGCCGGGGGATGTTTTGTGGTCAAAATTTTCGAAGGACCCGATGTCCACGGGTTTACCCAGAAAATCAGGCCATGGTTCGACAAACTGAAGACCTTCAAGCCCAAGAGTTCCCGTTCTGAAAGCAAAGAGATCTTTATCGTCGGCAAGGGATTCAAGCCTGATACGCAATGGGGTTGAGCATTTCTACCTCAAGGAATAACTGCACCACCATGTTTATTGGAATACGCACGAATCTGGATACAGGCGAGCCCGCCGCATAATCGGGTCGGTTCAGCCATTGTTCATTCATTACTTTAGCAAGAGATATGAGATAACGGAGGAGATCGTATATGTCCGGACATAGTAAATGGCATAATATCCAGCATAGAAAAGGACGGCAGGACGCTGCCCGCGGCAAGATGTTCACCAAGGTGACCAAGGAGATCATGCTTGCGGCCAAGGCCGGGGGCGGCGATCCCACGGGCAACAATCGGCTCAAGAGTGCCATCGATGCGGCCAAGGTCGTGAATCTGCCCAAGGACAAGATCGAAACGGCCATCAAGAAAGGCACCGGTGAACTGGCTGCCGATGCCATTGAAGAGGTCATGTACGAAGGATATGGGCCCGGCGGCGTGGCCATTCTGGTAGATGCGGCCACGGATAACAAGAACCGGACCGTTGCCGAGGTTCGACATATCCTGAGCAAGAACGGCGGTTCCATGGGCGCCTCCGGCTGTGTGGCCTGGATGTTTGACAAAAAAGGGATTTTTGCCTTTTCCAAGGATGCCCACAGCGATGAAGAGCTTTTGGAGATCGGTCTGGAGGCCGGAGCCGAAGACATCGTGGACGACGGAGAGACCTGGCAGGTTCAGTGTGCGCCCGAGGATTTCACGGCCGTGCGGGATGCCTTTGTCGAGGCCGGGATCGAGCCGGAAGAGAGTGAAATCACCATGATCCCCCAGAACACGGTTGCCGTGGACAAGGGCACCGGACTCAAACTTCTCAAACTCTATGACGCACTGGACGAGAATGATGATGTCCAGAATGTGTACGCCAACTTTGATCTTCCTGACGAATTGCTCGCCGAAATGGAGGAGTAACCGTGATCAGCTCCCGGGACGGCATATCAGAATGACATTGCGCGCAGGGAGTGCGGAGGGTGGTCGTGGCCGGTGAAGACGTTGTTGTCCTGGGGATAGATCCAGGTTCACGCTGCTGCGGATACGGTCTGATCCGGGAAACCTCGGGACAGCTCTCCCTGCTGGATACCGGGACGATCCGACCTGCCTTGGACAGCCCGCTGAGCACCCGGCTCGGGTATATTTTTGCAGCCATTGTGCAGCTTATCGAGACCCATCAGCCTGATGTCGCATCGGTGGAAGATGCCTTTTTCGCACGCAACGCAGCCTCTGCCCTCAAGCTTGGTCAGGCCCGAGGCGCAGTGCTCACGGCCTGCGCGTATCGGGATATTCCTGTGCACAGTTACGCCCCGACCATGGTCAAGAAGACTATTGTCGGGGCGGGTCGTGCGGAAAAATCCCAGGTCGCGTTCATGGTCGCGCAATTGCTCGGATGCAAGGGAACGTGGTCCAAAGATGCCAGCGATGCCCTGGCCATTGCCATCTGCCATCTCAATCAGCGACGATTCAAGCGCTTGTACGGGAAATAACGGGTTCAGAGCCTTTTTTCACCTACCCATACCTTTCGGGGAGCAGGATGATTGCCTATATAGCGGGAACATTGCTTCAGAAAACAGCGAATCGGTGCGTTGTCCTGACCGAATCCGGGGTGGGGTATGAGGTCGGAATGGGTGCCCAGACCGTGGCGCGGTTGGGGGATGCCGGGACCCCGGTTTCCCTGTA
Source organism: Desulfoplanes sp. PS50 (assembly GCF_053851535.1). Taxonomy (NCBI): domain Bacteria; kingdom Pseudomonadati; phylum Thermodesulfobacteriota; class Desulfovibrionia; order Desulfovibrionales; family Desulfoplanaceae; genus Desulfoplanes; species Desulfoplanes sp. PS50. Next base: position 16,596 of record NZ_JBSPZA010000025.1, read on the forward strand.
CATCCAGACGATCGTGCGCGAGGATGCCCTGGCCCTGTACGGGTTTTCGACCTGGGATGAACGGGAGCTTTTCGGTATCCTTGTGGGAGTTCCCAAGCTCGGTCCCAAGACGGCCATGGCCATGCTCGCCTGTTTTGAACCCGAAGATCTCGCTGCCAAGGTGGCTGCAGACGATGTCCACGCCCTGACCCGGGTGCCGGGAATCGGCATGAAATCGGCCAAGCGGATTGTTCTCGATCTCAAGGACAAGCTGGCCACCTTTGTGACGCTTTCTGCAACGCCCTCGTTTGTATCTGGCAATCAGGTCTTCGAGGACACCCTGGGTGGACTTTTTGCCCTGGGATACAGCGAACGGGAGGCTGCGCCCGTTGTGCGCACAATCCTCGAGCAGGAACCCGACCTGGATGTGGGCGGGGCCATCCGTAACGCCCTCAAACTTCTATCTTCTGCTGCGTCTTCCTGATGACTATACCGAATCTGCCTTTGGATGATCATATCCGCCCGGGGAGTCTGGACGACTTCATCGGTCAGAATGATGTGCGGGCCAATCTGCGCATCTATCTCCAGGCCGCCAGGGAACGCGGGCAGCAGCTCGATCATGTCTTGCTCTACGGCAATCCCGGATTGGGCAAGACCACCCTGGCCCAGATCATGGCCTCGGAGCTCGGGGTCAATCTGATCAGCACCTCGGGCCCGGTGCTCGAACGATCCGGCGATCTCGCGGCCATTGTCACCAACCTGAAAAAGAATGATCTTTTGTTCATCGACGAGATTCACCGCATGCCCGCGAATGTCGAGGAAATCCTCTATCCGGGCATGGAGGATTTCAAACTCGATCTGATCATCGGCCAGGGGCCCGGTGCCCGGACCGTGAAGATCGACCTGGAACCCTTCACCCTGGTCGGGGCGACCACCCGGATCGGTCTGTTGACTTCGCCCCTTCGGGACCGGTTCGGCGTGATCTGCCGGCTGGAGTTCTACGAACCCGAGGACCTGGCCCGGATCGTCACCCGCGCAGCCTCCATCTTCGGCATCTCCATCACCCCCGACGGGGCCCTGGAAATCGGACAGCGTTCCCGGGGAACGCCGCGCATCGCCAACCGGCTTTTGCGCCGGGTGCGCGACTTTGCCCACGTCAAGGGATGCGAGGTAATCGATGCAGAGGTGGCTGCCCGAGGCCTGGACATGATGGATGTGGACGCCAACGGCCTGGATCAGATGGACCGCAAGATTCTCACCTGCATCATCTCCCATTTTTCCGGCGGGCCTGTCGGGGTCAAGACCATTGCCGTGGCCTGTTCCGAAGAGGTCCGGACCATCGAAGAGATCTACGAACCCTATCTCATCCAGTCAGGGCTGCTCAAACGGACCCCCCGGGGCAGGGTGGTCACGAAAAAGGCGTATACCCATCTGGGATTGCCGTTTGTTTGATAAAAGGAAAACAAGCACGCAAAAAAAGCGGGGAGAGGGGAAAAAGGGATAAGGGAGAAAGTGCGCAGCGCACAGTGCGCAGTGCGCAGAAAATGTCCGCAGGAAAAAAACAAAAAAGGGACAACTTCTTTTCAGGACAGGACACTCCCTGACTTGATCCGTCATCCCGGACTTGATCCGGGATCTTGGGGGAAGTGGTCGATAGATTGGCGACAGGGGCAAGCTTCATGTCGTTCGAGATCCCGGCCTTCGCCGAGATGACGACGAGGGGCGAAACTTCAGCTCCAAAATAACAATTTTTTTTCAGGACTCGACAATGCGCTCCAGCAACGTGTAATCTCTTAAATTTCTTAAATTTCTTAAATCTCTTAATTTTCTAAAATTTTACATTGTATCAGAGGCCAATCACATGCGAATCATTGAACCTTCCTATACCATATTGCAGATGCCTGACGGGAACCAGGTGCTCGAGCATCTGGAACGGGCGGCCAGGACCTGTTACAAGTCCGAGGACAAGATCACTGAAGGGTCGGCCAAGAAACTGATGGGCAGAATCCTGCAGGTCAAGCATGAGAGCGTGCTCGAACATGCCTGCGTGAGCGTACGCATTGTTTGTGACCGGGGCATTTCCCACGAGATTGTCCGGCATCGGCTGGCCTCTTTTTCCCAGGAGTCCACCCGGTATGCCAATTATTCCAAGGAAAAATTCGGAAGTGAAATCACTGTGATCCGACCTTTTTTCTGGTCCGAGGATTCCAGGGAATACGGGTTGTGGCTCGAGGCCATGGAAAAGGTCGAGGCCGTGTACCTGGCCCTGCTCGAGGCCGGGGCCAGGCCCCAGGAGGCCCGTTCGGTCCTGCCCAACAGTTTGAAGACCGAAATCGTGGTCACCGCCAACCTGAGGGAGTGGCGGCATATCTTCAACCTGCGCTGCGCTTCGCCTGCCCATCCCCAGATTCGTCAGATCATGCTGCCCATGCTGGCCAGCTTTCACGAACGGATTCCCGTGGTCTTCGACGATTTATACGAGACTTTTCAGGAAGATATAGCAAAATGGTAGCATGGTAGGCCGTTTTTGCTGCGTGGAAGCCAAAAAAAACGTCATCCCGGATCTGCACCGGAATGACGTTTTTTTTTGATTTCCACCTGAGTACCTTACTCGTGAAAGTCTGCCATAAAAAACAAGCAAATTTTATAACCTCTTAAATTTAAGACCTAAAACTTAAAACCTAAAACTTAAAACTGCGGCTTGGCCGCATGAGTACCTTACTCGTGAAAGTCTGCCATGAAAATAAGCAAATTTTATAACCTCTTAAATTTAAGACCTAAAACTGTGGCTTGGCCCCATGGCTCATTGTAACCCCACAAGCTCCATTTCACCCCGAATGCCGATCTGTCCCTGACATTGGGCCACAACGCCCAGCAATCCCCGGGTGCTGAAGTCTTCCGCCAGGGCCAGGACCCGGCGCAGATCCTGGCGTGTGCGCAGTTCGTTGCACAGCCTGGTTGCCGCGGCATCAGCCAGGGCGCCGCTGCGGGCCCGGGTCACCACCAGGTCGCCCCTGCCAAGACTCAGGGAGTGGCCGATGGATGCTGATGACGCGCACACGGCGCAGGGGAAATCTTCGGGTTTCAGGGCAAGTCCCAGGGTCATCTCGTTGTTCGGGTCGGGAAGCAGACCGATGGTGCGTGGGATACTCGAACGGATGAAGATGTCGCCCCCGTTTTCCACCAGGATGTCTCCGCATTGTGGACCAAAGGTATCGGCCACATCCTGGGCAATGGCCCCGGCAACTGCGGCCATGGGGCCGACCTGCATGACCTGGGAGGCCTCGAGCATGGCCGCAATGATCCGCGGTCCGTTTGATTCCAAGGGCAGAGGGACCAGGGATGTCAGAAACGCGGGATGCAGCTCGGCATAGGCCATTATCCGGCCGCGCAGTCCATGGACATGGTCGAAGATGGGTTCCCGAACATCCTGGTTACAGATGATGCACAGATCTGTCTGTTCCACCACCACCTGGAAGACGTGTTCCCGGTCTTGAGCATAGGTTGTTCTGTAGGCACGATAGGTTTCGGTGCGAAGGGTCATGAATGATTCCTGTGGAAAGAAGATGATGCCTGCGATACTCAGACCAATTCAGCCGCGCCCTTGTGGACGCGGCTGAATTGGTCTGCAACGTGGCCGAATCGTGTCGATGGTGTTTTATTGTGACTCAGGCGTCGTCTGGGTACCGCATGAAGCGTGTAATCGCCTGTAAAGGAAAAAGCCTTGCTCCCGGCGATATGACGTACATTTTGGTATATGAGTACCTTACTTGTGAAAGTCTGCCATAAAAAACAAGAAAGTTTTATAACCGCTTGAACTTAAAACCTAAAACCGCGGCTTGGCCGCATTAGAAAACAATGACCACCCTGCATCTGGACATGAAATTGGTGCTGTCGTCAATGATGGCAAAGAGCTCGCTGCTTGCTGCGTCCGGCAACAACAGGGTCCGGCTGCTTCCCGTGATCGTGCCGGCCGCCTTGACCGTGTAGGGGAGTTTGCCCACCATGGAGGATTGCTGGGCCTGGCGGAGGTCACGGTAGAAACGGGCATATCCCTGACGGACGGCAATGTGTCTGTCCACGTACGAACCCGGATAAATGAGTTTACTCTTTCCAAAGATATTGGGCCGCAGGCAGGGCTTGAAACCTGTGCCCCGGGCATCGATGACCAGACCGGTGTATCCGGCCTGGTTGCCGGATGCCGGACCGGATGTGGCGGGTGCGGTCGAGGTTCCCTCGAGCGTGGCCAATCGTTTGGAAAGGGTCTCCAACTGGGCCAGAATCCTGGTCTGGTTCGCCTGGAGTTCCTTGAGCGTTCCGGAGGTGCTCAGGGCGACAGGCTGGAGAGCGATGGGCTGGTTTGCAGACAGCATTGTGATCAACTCAAGAAACAAGTCGGAAAGGGCTTCCTGTCTGAAACGGATGTTCTGCAGGGAGTTGACGTGCTGCTCCAGGGCCTCGATCCGTTTTTCGAGCCGGGCGAGTCGGGCGGCCATGGAGATGTCGGTGGACGGGGTGGAGGCCGGGTATTGAGGCGTTTGCTGGTCCGAGAAAAAGATCTGACTCAGTTCCCCGGTAAGCGGCATACTGATGGTCGCGGTGCATGATCCGTCCGGAGCAAAGGCATAATCCTGGATCTGCGCGCCCTTGATCACCCCTTCGACCCGGGAGACAATAGTATCATCCTGGACCATGTAATTTTTGACCGTGGTCTGCGAGTCGATATGCACACCCTTGACGACCTCCAGAAGATTGCGCTGGGCAACGACCTTGGCCGCTTCACGGGCCAGGATTCTGGCGTGGGCCGCATTCATGGCATTGGGGCCGGCGACACCGAGTCCGGTTGCCGTAACCCGCAGGGATTGCCAGTCAATGGATCCGTAGTCACCGACAGGTTCCATGCCGTGAGAATCAAGAGCCCAGGACCAGGTGGCGAACAAACAACTCACAACGAGCAATACGAATGAGAGATGGGCGCGATATGGTTTCATGGTCTTCCCCCAACGAGGTGAAATACATGGTTCAGCGATCATGGTGATCAGGGCCGAGCGGACAATACAGGATCGATGAGCAAGCCTTCCCCGAGAAACAAATCCGGCCTTGGCTCTGGGCTCCCCCAATAGTTGTTGCGCAGGTCGATCTGCACGGGGACAAAGCTCTGAACCTGGAAGGGGGTGTTGTTTTCAAAGATATTCCCATGGATTTTTGGGGACACCCCTTCCCCGGCAATGAGGATGCCGCCCATGCCCTGGTTGGCGTGCACATGGCAGGCTGTCATTTCCGGCCCGGCTCCATCACCCAGATCGATCCCGACCTGGGAACTGGCCGTGATCTCTGTATGGGAAATGGATGGAGATGCCTTGACGAGCTTGAGCCCGGTGGATGCCCTGGAGATGCGCACATGGGTCATGACCCCGCCCGGCACATCGATCATGGTGATACCCTGGTAACTTCCCGAGGGTGCAGTGGCGGTTTCGGGTTGAAGGACGATGGGGCGATCGGGCTGTCCGTAGAGAAACAGCCCGCCCTTGTTCACGACCAATCCCGTATCCGGCCGGAAGAGAATGGTTGTTCCGGGTTCCGCATAGATACCCCCCCTGGGGCCGACGACCAGGTTTTTTTCAACGATAAAGGGCCCTTTGGCCGCACGTAAGAGGATGGATTCATCCACAGTCCCGCCCAAAACAGGACCGGGCTGGGCAAATGCGTACAGGTTGGGATGGGGAAGGGCGACCGCTTTCACGGGCTGGGTGAATTCGCCTTCATTACCGGCCTTGTCCACAGCCCGGATTGCGACATAGACAGGTTCGAAATTGGTCTGGTCTTGGAGCATGTGCCTGCTGGACTCTTTGCTGGCGAGCAGGGTGAAACCGGATTTTGGGGTCGGGCTGGTCCAGATCTCATACACGGTGATGTCCGGTTCGTCTGATGCGGTCCAGTTGAGTTCGATTTTGTTGTTCAACGGCGAGGCGATCAGACCTGCGGGAATCTCGGGAGCCTTGGAGTCGATATCCACCAGGTTTATGGGATCGAGGCGTGTAGCCTGGGTTCCGGCCGTGGCGACCAGATAGCCTTTGGGCATCAGGCCATAGGCCTGCCTGCCGGGCTCGACCATATAGACGCCTTCATAAATCTCCCGTTGGGCCAGCTCCTTTTCAATGGCCGCGGAGAGTTCAGGGGTGAGCTCGTGGCCGTTGGCAACATATTGTTTCTTGATCTCCGTGAGGGTTTCTTCCCACAGGGCGGCCTTGACTGCTGCAGGGACCGGTGAAAGCTCGATGCCGGATTGGAAGGATTCCAGATCCACATAGGCCCTGGCCCCGGGATCGCCTATCAGCCGGAAGGAGACAGTCTGTCCGGCCGTAAAGGGATGGTCGGCGTTCATGTAGGTGAACAGATCGATTCGCGGGATTGGTTGTCGGGTTGCCAGTACGGATTCCGGCAGTTCGATGCTGCTGACGATTTCCCGGAACAGATTGTCGTTTTGCTCGAGCATGGCCTCTTCCCTGAGGTTCCACACAGAGGCCAGCGCGCTCATGGCCAGGCCGATGGGGGTCAGGGAAACACCGCCGGCCGTGGCCCGGCTGACATTTTTGGCCCTCCAGAGGAGGTTGCCCGAGGAGAGCTCCCACATCTGCACCTCGCAGCCGACCGCGATCTGGGAGAAGATACCGGCGAACAATCGGTCGAAATGGGTGATGTCGCCGGTGACCAGGGCATCGACCCCAAGGAGGGACTTGAGTTTTTTGGGATTGGTCTCCAGCAGTTCCCTGACCTTTTCCGGGGTGTCCAGACCGGCGTTTTTCAGCCTGAGATCGGTTTCATACATTTCCAGATCACTAAACGGCAGGGAGGAGATGTGATTATACATCCCCTTGCGCACGATGGCGGCCGGGTCTTCACTGTCCATCTCCAGAGACCAGGCACTGGGATCCGCCTTGTGAAAGGGGGCCACCGCCACGGAGTTCGGCGGGCGTTTGCGCATGAGCGGGGTGTTTTCATACTCACCGTTGAAAAAGCTGAACGCCTCGGTGGTCATGATCGCGGTTGGTTTTTGACGCGATCCCGTATGGGCACAGGCTGTCATAAGTCCCAGACAGACCAGGAGCAGAATATAACGGACCGATGATCTGAAAGACATGATGGTAGTTCCCCCATGGCATGAGTGGAATGAATCGGCAGGTTACAACATGATGGTTTGACCATTTCACAGGAAGGGAGAAAAAACAAGAAAAAGGGAAAAAGGCAAGTGCGCAGAAGGCAGTGCGCAGAAGGCAGTGCGCAGTGCGCAGGAGAATGGAGACGGGAGGCAGGGAGGCGGGAGGCGGGAGGCAGGGAGGCAGGGAGGCGGGATATGAATCACCATAGGGACGGATTGCTGTGTCCGGCGAAAGCTGGAATGAAAAGAATGGGAACGTGACAATTAGTTGTTATGATTCGACGACAGGGGGGATTTAAGAAATTTAAGAAATTTAAGAAATTTGAGGGAGTTAAGAGATTGAAGAAATTTGAGAGGGTTGGAGAATTAACAAGGGGATGCAGCGGCTGGGAACAGTGACTCAGGGTGGTGATTTCAGGAAGGGGATCTGTGCTCGAGCAAACTCTTGTAGATGGCCAGGGTCTGGTTCAGAAAGTCCTGGCCGGAAAGATGTTCGATGGTTGCGGCCTGTTGACTGCGAAGGGTCTGACGAAAGCCGGGATCGTTGACGCTTCGGGCAAAACAGTCTGCCAGGGCGGGGACATCGCCGGGTGGCACCAGGGCGTGGGTCTGGAGCAGGTCGGGCATCACCCCTACCGTGGTTCCGATCAGGGGGATGGAGCAGGCCATGATCTCCAGGGCGGCCCGGGCAATGGTTTCGGACCACAGGGAAGAAACCACCCCGAGATCAAGCCCGCTGATGCATGCGCGGATGTCGGTCCGCTTGCCCGTGATTACGGTAATGTCTTGGATCCGGTTTTCCTTGATCCATTGTCTGACCTGGGCTTCGCTCGTATCCGTCTCAAATCCCAGAAGCATGAGTTTGATTGTTTTCGAGCCGATCAGGTTCCTGGCCCTGGCCACGGCCTCGATGGTCTCTTTTTGTCCCTTGACCCGATCGAATCGCCCCAAAAGACCGATGACGACATCCTGATCAGTGTAGCCGAATTCCTGGCGGATTTCGGCGCGTCCCCTGGGGTCGAAAAAGAATCTGGACCGATCCACGCCCCCGATGATCTGAAAAAGACGTTTGGGGTCGAGATGAAATCTGGTTGTGAAATGGTTGGTCATCCGGGTGTTGGTGGAGATGACGGCATCGGCCACGTGGCGGTGGAGAACCCGGTTGAAGATGTTCGCCTTGGGCAGACGTTGATCTCCCCGGGTGCGGACCAGTCTGAAATTTTGCGTGTACTTGCGCAAAAGCCCCCAAAGGACAAAGGATTCCCCCCGGTGACAATTGACAATGTCAGGGCGAAAGTACTCGAGTAGCCTGATGATCTCTTGAGAGAGTCGGATCACCCCCCAGGGGGTTTGCGTATTCAGGTCCATTGGGCTAATGGGAAGTCCCCACGAACACGCTTTTTCAAAGGACTCCGTTCCCTTAAGCCCCAGAATGCGGACCTCATGTCCAGCCTCCAGGAGCAATTTGCTCAAATAGAGTCCGTACCATGCTGTCGCGTTGAAGAAACGCACATTGACGACCTGGATGATTTTCATGGGTATTCGGGAATCTTGTTTAGCTCCAACTACCTGACGTATTTTTTTTGGCATATGCAGGGCCATTTTAACGCATTGAAAACGTTGAATTTACGAGATGCAAGGCAATGCAAAGAGTTGGCCTCAGGATGTTCGATCTCTCAACTCTCTCACATTTTTTACACCCAGAAAGCAGGCGTATCCTGCACCCGCTGCCATGCCCCTTGTCTCTGTCATTATACCCACATACAATCGATCCGGACTGTTCCAAAAGGCGGTCGCTTCAGTCCTGGAGCAGACCTGGACGGATCTGGAGATCCTGCTGGTCGATGATGGATCCGATGACAATACCCTGGCCTGTGCCTCCTGTATCAAGGATACCCGTCTTAGGGTATTCAGCCAGGAAAATAAAGGGGTCAGTGCGGCCAGGAATCTGGGGATCGCGCATGCCCGGGGGCGCTTTATCGCCCTGCTTGATTCAGATGATCAGTGGTTGCCCACCAAACTCGAGCGTCAATTGCGGTTCATGGAGGCGGGCGGGTTTCATATCTCCCAGACCGAGGAGATATGGATTCGCCGGGGGAAACGGGTCAACCCCAAACATATCCATACCAAATTCGCAGGATGGTTTTTTATTCCATCTCTGGCCCTTTGCCTGATCAGCCCGTCCTGTGTCATGTTCACCCAGACCTTGTGGAACGCGGTCGGCCCTTTTGACGAAAGCCTGCCTGCCTGCGAGGATTACGATCTCTGGCTCAAAACCGGTTTGCGCTATCCTGTCGGTCTTGTCCCCGAACCCCTGGTGATCAAAACCGGGGGACGGGCGGATCAGCTTTCAGGGAGGATCATCGGTCTTGACCTGTATCGATTGTATGCCCTGCGCAATCTTCTCGAAAAAGGGGATGTGCATGGCGATGAAAAGCACAAGCTCATCGAGATGCTGCGTTTCAAGGCGCTGATCTATATGCAGGGATGTTTGAAACGCGGGCGGGTCACCGAGGCCCTGCGTCTCCGGGAGCTTCTCGAGCCCTGGCTGGACGATGTCTGACCCTTTGCTGTTTTGGCGGTTTCAGTTTTTTCCACCCTCTCTCAAGGATAGTGTTTCGTGTACCATCTTTCATCTCTTGTCGGACAGCTGAAGCAGAAGGAAGAGGCCTTTGTCGTGGCCAAGGGGTATGCTCTGTGGCTTGTTTGGGAGGATACCCTCTCCGATACTGTGGCCCAGACCCTGTCCAGCTACGGGGGCTTCGCCATTGCCCGGGAAACCGAGCATGCCTTGTGGTTCTTCCCGGGAGAAGAGGTCTTCAAGAGTTTGGCCCAGATCTACACATGGTCCCAGATCCACCCACTGGCTCTGTCCGTTCAGGTGTTTCCGGCCAAGCTGTTGGTGGCCTATGATTTCACCATCGGGTTAGCGGTGGATAAGACCATTGTCAGTCAGAAGATTGCCGTTCCCAAGGAGCTGGATATCCTGGTTGCCCCGCAGGTGGACGTGACACTTCGCCGTGCTCCCGGACTCCATTTCGCCCCTGTCCAGCGGGAGGGCCTGTCTCAGGGGCAGTGGACCCGACTTACGGTCGATGTGGGATTGGATTATTCAACCTCTTTGGCCTGGTTTCTGATCATCAAGCCCCTTGGAAATGCCCTGGATCGAAACTTTGTCGATGGATGGAGAGTCTATTCCGCACGGTTGAAAAAGCTTTTCGACCAACTCAAAATCAAGTTTCTCTATTCCGAGAAAATGGAGGTTGTGCTCTATTGCAAGACCTACCAGATGCTTCAGACCATCTGCCTGGAGCTTATGGGGCTTATTGACGGCAGTGACGAGGAGGTCAAGGCGTGGCCCTGTATCTATCTGGGGGTGGAAAAGGGCAGTCTTCATTTCAGCAAGGAATTGTCCCAGAAAATTGATGTGTCCTGGGATTATTTAGAATCCGATTTCATCCATTTACCCCTCAAGACAGTCTATCAACTCGGGTCTCCCTTTCAACCCGTTGGGACCCTTGTGCCGCTTGAGAAGCAAACCGGCTTGGATAGCCTTGTCAAAATGGTCCTTGACGAGACAGGGGAAGAGGGAAGTATCGGCAGGCTAAAAATTTTTTTGCCCCACCATGTTATGGACGGGGATAATCCCCCCTGTTTTTATTGCGGTCTTTGCAATCATCCTTCAAGGGAATGTCCCACCCGTATGATCCTCAGTCCTGACGTAGGTATCCATGATGCCCTGGCCGAATTGGATCCTGACAGACTGCAGCTGGCCTTGAGCCGCATCGACAAGATGCTGGCCGAAAATGGTCTTGAGGGGATCAAGAATATTATCCAGGAAAAAGATGACGCATCGGTGGTCATGACCGCTTTTTTCGAGATCAATGCCCCGTGTCAACTCAGAACCATGCGCCTTGTGTGGCGGAGTAAAGGGAAAGACTGGCCCCGAGGACTCAAGGAATTGATGCCCCAGGAGGATGATGCCTCGTGGGCGGGATTGCATCGATTACGCAACGGGGATTTGGCCACGGCGACCACCCATCTCGAAACCTTTCTGCAGAATAGTCCCAGAAACTACAAGGGAAAGACCTTGCAGGGGCTCATCGCCATGGAAAGGGGGCAGTTCAAAAATGCCCTTGGATTCTGGAAGGAGGCCGAAGAGCTCAGCTTCACGTCGTTGCATCGATCCTATCATATGTATCTACGGGCCAGGCTGCACGAGGTCATGCAGGAATATGAAAAGGCCATGCATCTCTATCGTGAGGCCGTCCGCATGAGTCCGGCCATGCTCGAGGCCAAGTACCGTCAGGCCGCATGTCTGCTCAAAATGGGATTTGCCGAACAGGCCCTGGGTATTTTTCTGGATCTCATCGAAGAAGACCCTCGGGTCATGAACATGATCCTGATCGATCCGGAACTCGAGCGGGGGCATTTGCATCTCATGTCCGGCCTGTGGAAGCCGTGGAACAAAGCCCAAAAGATGGCCAAGTTGTGCATCGAGGAGAGTGAGGGATTACGGCGTACTGTGGAGCAATGGTTTACCTCGGATCATCCGGCCCATGACGAGTTCAAGGACCGGTTGGCGGCCATGCTCACCCACCGGGACAAGGAAAATTTTGTCCACCTGGTGCATCTCGCCAGAGAGAGCGAATCCCTTGCCAGGGATATCCAGAAAAGGGTGGAAAAGGATATTCAGGAACTTCACATCAATTGTAAGAACATGTACAACGAATTGGAAAAAATTCAGAAGGAGGCGGGATGGTTTCCTTTTTCCAAGTTCCTGAGGCGTTTTAACCGGGATTTCAATATCTGTCTCAGGGAATTGAATGTCATCGGCAGACTCAATCTCTATCATCCTGACAGCTTTAAAAAAGGACATGTCGGGATGATCAGAGCGGGGGATGCCCTTGACCGGCTTCGCGAACATCTGAAGAGTCTGGTTTTCATCAGGGACACGACATTGTTCATGCTTTTGTTCGGGAAGAACTTCCTCTGGTTCGAGGTCATCTGCCTGATCCTGTCCATTGTGATCGTCCCTTTGCTTATCATGTGGGGACTCAAGACCGGGCAACCGTGGGGCTACGCATTGGATGCTCAGAAATGGCTGATCTACAAGGTGGTCATTATCGTGGTTACCATCTGTGCCCTCGGGGGGGCGGCCGTCTGGACGACCATGCGTTTTGAAAAGAACCGCAAAAAGTATATCCAAAAGCATATACCATGATGCTCCGGCAGGGCCCAACCAGCATATTCCAGGTACGTGTATGAGAACAAATTTGCCTTGAGGTGCAGATATGGCAGATAGGGTTGTTGGACACAAAAAAAGGACGATCAAAAGATCGTCCTTTTTTTGTGTCCAACGGGATGCTCGATTATACGCAGCCGGTGGGTTTGGGAAGACCAGCCATTTTACAGGCTCCCTTACCCGGTCCGGAGGGGAACAATTCGTAGATATGTTTCAACTTGAAACCGGTAACCTTGGAAAGGATACGAACCATGGGAGCGATACCATTTTTCTTATAGTAGTCCTGAAGAAAGTCGATGACTTTCTGATGTTCGTCAGTAATTTCCTTGATGCCTTCACTTTCTTTTACGAAGTCGACCCACTCAGGGCTCCACTGCTCGAAGTTCAACAGGAAACCGTCTTCATCAACATCAAACTGCTTGCCCTCATATTCGACCATTGCCATACGAATAACCTCCTTAAATGATTAGTGAGATTAACGAGTATCACCGTACTGCTAATCTGCTGTAACAAATTCCTCTCGTAAGGTTATGTAACGCTGGTTTGTGATAGCTCCCAGGGGGGATTATTCATACACAAACCATCCTTGCATCTTCGATTCAGGTCTATAGACGAAGAATTCGCTTCCTGCAAGAGGAGAATGCCTGATTTCGTCATTTGATGTCAGCTGAATAAAAACAGATCACATAAAAAAGACATCACACCCTTAGATGTCGATCACCTGACTTGTCAACGGTTTTCGGGTTTGATTGTGTACGAAAAAAGGACGGGGATCACGTCTGGGAGGCCAGATTTACCAGGTGTTCCCATGCAAACTCTATGGATGGGTCCATGGTCACGGCCTCTTGGAGACAGGCGAGGGCCTGATCGATTTGACCCGTATTTTGGTAGCAAAGCCCCAGGTTGGCCATGTCCATGGCCGAGCCGGCATCCAGGGCAAGGGCTTTGCTAAAGCAACGGGCCGCTTGGGCGAAATTGCCGAGCTTGAACAGACAAACCCCGTGGAGATTGTGGTACTCCTTGACGTCTTCCTGCAGGGATATGGCCCGGGTGAGATGGAGAATGGCCTCTGACCATTGTTCCTGCAACGTCAAACAATGACCCTGATAAAATGCCGACATGGCCCGATTCTCGTCGTCGGGTTGCACGTCCTCGGACCGGGCGAACAACGTGAGGGCCATCTGGAGATTGCCCTGGTTCAGGGCGAGCTGGGCCCGGAAAAAAGGCAGAAAATGGGCTCCAGGACAGAGTTTTTCCAACTGGTCCAATTGTATCTCGACCTCATCTAAAGAGGCGGTTTCAAGGATCCGTTTGCCTGTGAGCATACCCAGTGAGGCGTGAGGGGTACGCTCCCTGAACGAAAAGCCCGGAATAAAGGTGTAGTGGGTGGGTATTCCCAAAGATTCAAGTGTGGTCGCAAGGGTGTAGACCGCATATCCCTGTTCGGCCAGGGCCTTGACGGCGTGTTCGAGTTCACGGCCAATGTCGTTGGATGCAATGGAGGGAAGATCACAGAGACGACATTTTGGCCCTTTGGTGATCCAGGCGGTTTCTTCGATGGTGGTGTATTTGGAAAGGCCGGAGGGTTCGTAGGTTGTCTTGCTTTCAAAATCTCCCGCCAGTTGAGCCACCTCGGTCAGGGCCCGTATGGCCGCTTTGGCCGGCGAGGTTGCCGTGCCTGCAGTGAAAACGATTTCGCTGTGTTCCGGAAAGGTATTCGGATCAACAGCCAGGGCCGCAACCGTCGGCAGGGGCATGGAGCCGGTCATGTCCTTGAGGGTGACCTCGATGCCCTGGACGCGGAATTTGTCCATGAGTTCAACCAGGATCGGGTCGTCATCTTCATGAACGGCTATGGTCGGCAGGATCGGGTGATTCCGGTCGGCAAGGGCGCAGACATGGCGCTCCACGAGTTCACAAACGGCCTGGAGGATGGACTCGCTGTCGGTGTTTCCGGCTGACGACCCGTTGTATTCGTTGAGCTGCCTGAACCAGTCAATTGGAACCATGACCTCGCGACCTGTTTTCAGGTCGAGGGCCTTGCTGAATTTCCAGGCGGTCAGGTCGAGAATTGCCGCCCCTTGTTCAGGGGTGCAGGGATCGTCGACCGAGTGGAGAATTTCCTGGATGGGAATCAGTTTCTGGCCGAATGCCTGGACCGCCTGGGACCAGGTCATGGAGGTGAACCGGGTCTCATCGTTCCAGAAGGTAAAGAATCCGTATCGCTCCATGAGCTCCATGAGCGCCGAGGCCTCGGCCTGGTCCGGGGAGGCCCCTTTGCCCATCTGCTTGCGTCCGGGCATGACTGTCTTGGCATGGTCACCGCAAATACTCATGAACACGGGGATGCCGAGACGTCCGGTATCGATCCGTCGGTTTTCAGCAAGAATGTTCTGGCCGCTTGTGGCAAGGGCCTGTTTCACTCGAGCCACGGTTTCGGCCGGGGAGCATGCCTTGTCCAGATCCTTGTGATACTTTTTGAGGCAGGAACCCAGGGTGATCATTGGGGGGTGACCTTGGTTTTGGGGGTGAGACGGTACAAAGCGGTCTGGAAAGAGGAAGCAGCGTCGCTGCCTTTGCCCGTGTACCCGATCTGTTTGGTTCCGATTTCAAAAAAGGGTGCTGCCTGGGTCAAAAAATCGTATTCTTTACGGGAGGTGTCCCGGGTGAACAAGGCCATACCCTCCGGCGTCAGGCTGTTGCGCAGAAAACGAATCAGTTGGGCGGCACAATCCTTGATATAGAATACTTCGGAACCCATAATGAGATCAAAGGGCTCTTCTGTATCCTGGGTCAGGATATTCAGTGGTTGGACCCTGGCCGTTTTTTCAAGCCCGTTTTTGAGGATATTGATCCGGGCGAAGAGCAGGGCATCCTTGTTGATATCCGAGATTGTCGTTGAAAATCCGCGGGCTGCGGCTGCAAGGGCTGGAATGCCAAGTCCGGCACCGATTTCCAGGACGCGTTTGTTCCGATCAAAAGGAAATTGGGCCACGGAGAGTGCCAGAAGCGTGGAGGCAGGCCATATTTTTGCCCACAAGGGAAGTTCGATATTTTTGCCCTGGCCGGATTGATTTGCCAACTGGTCCAGGTAGTCGGTCATATTGTCGATATGGGTGATCTCGAGGGTCAACTCACCGATCCGAACCGGTTTGAAGACAATGGAAAACCGCTGTCTGGCAAAGGCGAGAAGATCTTCGAGGGATGCATCGACTGGTGGGATTGAAGGGGCCATGGAGGTGTCCTCTTACACTGGGTCGTTACGGATGGGTTGGCCGCAGATTGACGTGTGAGACCTATACGCGACAGACGATCCAGAAGATGTCGCGTCCTGAAAAGGAAAAGGCCGGATACAATCCGGCCTTGTTTTTTTGGAGCGGGAAACGGGATTTGAACCCGCGACTTCAACCTTGGCAAGGTTGCACTCTACCGCTGAGTTATTCCCGCGGTTGGAGGCGGCATCCAGATTTGAACTGGAGAATAAAGGTTTTGCAGACCTCTGCCTTACCACTTGGCTATGCCGCCTCATGTTGGAGCGGGAAACGGGATTTGAACCCGCGACTTCAACCTTGGCAAGGTTGCACTCTACCGCTGAGTTATTCCCGCTCAACAGGGAAGACCTTCTAGCCGAGGGGGTGTCGGGTGTCAAGAGAAAATGAAAAATTGGAGGAAAAATCGACTGCATTGCTAACTTATTGTAAAATCGAAATATTTTAATTTGTACCCGGTTTGATTGTGCGTTGATATCGTGCCCGGCAAGGAGTTCGTATGGATAAAAAATCACCACCAAACCAAAGGAGTACCGACAACGCCGGAGGTGGAAAGGGTGGGAATCATACCGAGAAAAATACAAATTGACCATGGACGCACAAGGCAATGGTAGCTATAGGTATAATCTGCGCATGGGGTCTGATCTGGGAACTGATTCCACCGAGTTTTGAGATGACAATGGGTTTGACAGAGGCGTTCTGATTGTTTGAAGATGTCGTTTAAGCTTATTGTCTGACACAAAGGATCTGCTTTACTTTTTTCAATGTCTTGGGATATACCCGCCCGGTTTGAATGGTTCAGCGTTGAACACACAAGGAGGTCAAGCTCATGAATGCAAAAGATATTGAATTTTTCCGCAATCATCTAAATGAGATGCTCCAGGGAATTCTGCGGCAGGGAGAGGATACGCTTGAGGATATGTCCGAGAATCGTGAGTCCTATGCCGATCCGGCGGACAGGGCCTCGGCTGAATCAGACCGGACCTTCACCCTTCGGCTCAGGGATAGGGACCGCAAGCTGATCAAGAAGATCGAAGAGGCCCTTGAGCGTATTGAAGACGGAACCTTTGGGATCTGTGAAGACTGTGGCGAGGAAATCGGTATTGCCCGGCTCAAGGCGCGACCCGTGACGACTCTGTGTATCGAGTGCAAGAGCAGGCAGGAAGAGGAAGAAAGGCTGCGGGGCGATTAACTCTCCGTTTTTTCCCTGACTGGCCTGTCTGAAAGATATCTTGCGAGTGACGCGTCCGGACCATGGGTAAAAACCGCGTTCTTCGCTGTACATGCACGTCTCAATGGCGGCATGACGGCTTTTGTCTGCCTTCACCTTGTGCGTGGAGTCACGTACTTCCTTTTTTTCTGGCCATGTTCTCCCGTTGGGAGCAAAAACAGTGAATAGATATGGAAGCCAACTTTTTCCGGTATGCTGCAAAAGAGCTTGCAGCGCGTATTACCGGTGTGCGCATTGAAAAAATTTTTGATCCCGCGGCAAACACCTTCACCATAGATCTGGGTTCCTCCGGGTATCTCGTCCTTCACGCATCCCCTTCACGGGGATTTTTTTTTCTTTCTTCGTCCAAACCGGACAACAAGCCGCAACCTTCAGGTCAGGTCATGTGGCTGCGCAAGCGGACCCGAGGCCATCGCATCCTTCAGGTCCTTGTGGACTGGCCTTCCCGAAGGATGGCCTGGCTCATTGGCAGCCAACCGACCGTTTATATGCTCCTGGATCTGCGCACGGGGATCTCTCTGGTCAACGAGCTCGATCCCCTTTTCGGAAAAGAACCCTCCTGGCCGGATGTCGATGATATCGCAACCAGCAAGCGTATCTGGGAGATCTATCCACAGATAACCCCCCCGGTGCGTCATTGTTTGCAGCATATGACCCGGGAAGAGAAACAACAGCTTCTTGAAAGGCTGCGCAAGGGGGTTGCTCCGCAGACCTTTTGGATTCTTGGAGGGAGTGACAAGGCCCGACTCAGCCTGTGGCGGGAAGAGGGCAGGGCTGCACAGGGTTTTGCCTCCGCCCTGGATGCGGCCGAGAGGTATGGGACGACACGTGTTGCAGGTATGATCAACCAGGACGATGAGCAGAAACGTCGTGTGTCCAGGCGGATTCGTCACCTCAAGAAGGCCCTTGGCCGTGTCGAGCGGGACCGGTCCAGGCTTGCGAAGATGATCCTCGGCAAGAAGCATGGTCAGCTGATTCAGGCCAATCTTTATCGTCTGAACGGTGGTTCGCGGCTCGCCACGATCTGCCTGCAGGATGAAGCGGGGGAAACTCGCTGCCTGGACCTTGATCCGTCCCTGACCGTGAGTGAAAACATGGCCCGCTTTTTTGCCAGGGCCAAAAAGGGCACGCGGGGACTCCCTATGGTCGAGGCCAGAAGGCAGGCCCTGGTCAGGGAGATGCAGGAGGTGGAGACGTCCGGCATTCTTGCCGGGAACAGGGAAAAGGAAATCAGTGCATTACCAAACAGCCCCGCTCCTGGAGTCCCCAGAAAATACAGGTCCCTGGCGGTCAATCTCTATCGGACCAGTGATGGTTTTTTGCTTATCCGGGGCAGGAATCAAAAGGCCAACCATCAATTACTCAGTCAGCTGGCCGGTTCTCAGGATTATTGGTTGCATGCCCAGGACGGCCCCGGAGCACATGTCATTCTGAAACGGGATTTCAGCACCCAGACGGTCCCTCGGGCCAGTCTCGAGCAGGCCGCGGTGATTGCGGCCCTGTCCAGCTGGCAGAGGCAGACAAAAAAGGCCCAGGTCATCTGCGCCCAGGTCAAGAATGTCAGAAAAATCAAGGGCGCTGCCCTGGGACAGGTGCTGGTCGATCAGGTGGAAGAAACCCTGCTCGTAGAGGTGGATGCCTCGCTGGAAGAACGGCTCAGGTTAAGGGGGTAAAACGGGAATACGGGACGTGGGAAAAAAGGGCACAGCGTACAAGTGTACAGTACGCAGTCGGCAGTGCGCAGTGCGCAGTGTGCAGTAGGCAGTGTGCAGTAGGCAGGGCGCAGAAATTATCGATCCATCACGACCTGGGCTGTGGACGGGGGGTCACCGCGAGAGGCGCATTGTCGACGATTTACTGGAGGTCCCGTGATCCTTGTATCCTCTATCCGTGAAAACCTATCTCGCGATCATTGTCCGCAGGACATCCGCGCAATTTTCGCAGTTATGGCTCATGTCCACCATGCAATCCACGAAATGGATCAGCTGGTAAATATCCTTGAAATCCATGGATGAGTTATAGATCGCCTCGGTCAGTTTCCTGCTCAGCTTCTGGGCATCATGGTGCTGTCTGCGGACCGCCTGGTATTTTTGTTTGAGGGCCATTCTGTCCATGGTCTCCCCATGAACGAACCCGATGGTACCACGCAGGGCCGGACCCAAAAGCTCGGTGGTCTCCCTGACTTCCTCGAGCAGATCGATGAGCATTTTTTGGAAGTTTCCTTCGGGTATGGCCACCTGACGCATCCCCAGCCATTGGAGGGCCTCCTGGGCGGCGTCCAGGATATTGTCCTGACTTTTTGTGTAGTTGAGGAACAATGTTTTATCGACAGCCATGAAAAGACGTCGGGGAAGGTGGTTGCGGATATTTCGCTTGATGGAATCGGCGTGGTCCTCGATGGCGTCGATTTCACGGGTCAGTTCGGTGAATTCCCGACAGGCACCGACTCCGGACACATAGCACTCCAGAGATTCACCAATGACATGAGTGCATTCGGCGATCTTGTCGTAATGCTCGACCAACCCTTCCATGGGACATTTGGGGGCTAACAGCCCGAAAAAGGGAAGCTTGGACATGGGTATACTCCTTGGTGGAAAAATTTTATATCGACAGAAAATTTCAGCAGTAACGAGTTGAAGACATCTGCGATAGGGGCGAATCAGCTACCAACCTCTTGGAAACTCCAACGGGGCGTGAATCTCCAAACTGTTCAAACTCTCTAGAATTTATTAACTTACTCAGATTTATCAATAAATGGTCCAGCGAAGCAGCTGGAAAATGACGATTGATGTGAAGGCGGCAATGGGAACGGTCAACAGCCAAAAGATGACGATCTTTCCGATGACCCCGAAATCAACGGCCGAGAAACCCCTGGCCAATCCGACCCCGACAACGGCTCCCACGGCGGCGTGGGTTGTTGAGACCGGAAGACCCATATTCGAGGCGGCCAGGACCGTGCTGGCGGCGCCAAAATCCACGGCAAATCCACGGGTGTTGGTCAAGCGGGTGATCCTGTCTCCTACAGTAGCCATGACCTTGTGTCCAAGTACAGCGATACCCAGGGCGATCCCGAATCCGCCCAGCACGAGAACCGGCATGGGGACCTGGGCCTGGGCCAGAAGCTGATGCTCCCTGGCTATAAGATAGATGGCCGCAACCGGGCCGATGGCGTTGGCAACGTCATTGGCCCCTTGAGACAAGGCCACGTAACATGAGGTTCCGACCTGGAGCTTGCGGAAGATCCGCTCCACCCCTTCGGCGCCTTCGGTTTCGTCGCGTACGATCCGGTTGACCATGCGTCTGCCAAGGGCCCAGACGCCAATGGCCATGGAGCCGGTAAGCGCCATGGCCATTGGCAGGGATAATGCCATTTTTTTGCCGACAGGAGTTTTGTACAGCAGGGACAGGACCACCAGGGTTACTGTGAATCCCATCCATATAGGCCCCCATTTTTTGGCCTGATGGATGAACTGTCGGCTGAAAAAGATGGTCTTCCGGATATGGCTGAAAATAAGAAAGGCGATGGCTGCTGCAGCAAACGGTGAGATGATCCACGAGAGCACGATTCCGCCTATTTTGAGCCAATTGACCACACCCGGCCCCCCTGCAACAATCCCAAACCCCATGATTGCACCGACAATGGAATGGGTAGACGAGACCGGCAACGCTGTCAGGGTGGCGATGAGTACCCAAATCCCGGCGGCGAGCAAGGCCGAAAACATCCCGATCATGATCAGTTTCGGGTCGGTGATATGGGCCGGATTGATGATTCCCTTGCTCACCGTGGCCGTGACATGGGAACCGAGAAAGACCGCCCCCACGAAATTGAGGGTGCCTGCGATGAACACGGCCTGTTTGACCGAAATGGCCTTGGCTCCCACGGCCGAGGCCATGGAGTTGGCCACATCGTTGGCCCCGAGATTGAAGGCCATGAGAAAGCCTCCTCCCAGGGAAAGAAAAAAG
This sequence comes from Desulfoplanes sp. PS50, assembly GCF_053851535.1. Classification (NCBI taxonomy): domain Bacteria; kingdom Pseudomonadati; phylum Thermodesulfobacteriota; class Desulfovibrionia; order Desulfovibrionales; family Desulfoplanaceae; genus Desulfoplanes; species Desulfoplanes sp. PS50. Next base: position 37,442 of record NZ_JBSPZA010000025.1, read on the forward strand.
AAGATGTCGTAGATATCCATATAGGGGGTACCCTCTGCTGGTTGCAGGAAGACGTGGGGACACTAGACCTTGTCCGCGAACATGAGGAGGCCGATGCCCACGAACATGGCTGCTGCCACCTTTTTGACGATGTTCTCCGGGACATGTTGAGTGACGACCTGGGCCAGGAGCACCCCGAGCAGACTGACCAGAACCAGTGCCGCAGAGGCGCCCAGCCAGACCGTCCATGGTTTATGGGTCTTGGCGGCCAGGCAGATACAGGCAAGCTGGGTCTTGTCGCCGATCTCCGCGATAAAGAGGGTCAGGAATGTGGTCAGAAAAAGTTTCAGATCCATGGTCATCGGGTATGATGGATGGTGAGGGGGTTCTTTGCGTGCCGTCGAAGGTCCACCTAGCGGATTTGATCTCCATTTGCCAGTGTTGATTTGCTTCATTGGACGGCTGGATGCAAACCGCGTAGGCACTTCCGAGCACATGAGAGCATCAGACGTATTCGTCTATCCCTCTGTTTTTTCGGATCTTCACGCGCATGGTGAACATATCTTTTGTTCACGTCATATCCGACCTGTATCGCGCATTGTTTGTGTCGAATTTTTTGTCAATTCAACCCCCCTGATCATATGGAATCATCATTTACACTTCATTTCGAGGATGCCCAGGGCGCCCGTGAACTTTTCGGTCCCAGGGACAAGAATATCCGGTATCTCAGGGACAGGACCGGCGTGGATGTCCAGACCCGGTCGACGTCCGTGTTTGTTTCCTCCGAGGACGAGGAACAGGCCGAACTGGTCCGTTCCTCGCTGAACCAGTTGTACGAACTGGCCCGCACGGGACACCGGATTCATACCCAGGATGTGGACTGCGCTCTGCGCATTCTGGCCCGGGAACCCACGACCTCGCTGAAGACATTTTTCAAGGACAATCTGTTCGTGGTCTCGCCCAAAAAGACCATCAGTCCCCGCACCGTGACCCAACGGGATTATCTTGCGTCCATCAGGACCAACGACCTGACCTTTGGAATCGGTCCGGCCGGCACGGGCAAGACCTATCTGGCCGTTGCCCTGGCCGTGTCCGCTTTTTTGAAACGAGAGGTCAAGCGGGTCATCCTGACGCGTCCGGCCGTGGAGGCAGGAGAAAAGCTCGGATACCTGCCCGGTGATCTCGTGGAAAAAATCACCCCGTACCTGCGTCCTCTGTACGATGCCCTGCACGACATGCTCGAGGTGGACAAGGTTCAGGAGATGCTCGAAACCGGGCTCATCGAGGTGGCTCCGCTGGCCTTTATGCGTGGAAGAACCCTGAATAATGCCTTCATTATCCTTGACGAAGCTCAGAATACCACCCCCGAGCAGATGAAGATGTTTCTGACCCGGATGGGGTTCGGGGCCAGGGCGGTGGTCACCGGGGACGTGACCCAGATCGATCTTCCGGGCAAGGCTCCTTCCGGTCTGGTCCAGGCGGCCAAGATTCTTCAGGGAATAGAAGGGATAGACTTTGTCCGTTTCAGGGACGACGATGTCATCCGCCATCCTCTGGTGGGGCGGATCGTTCACGCCTACGAGCGTTTTTCACGGACCGAGATCAGGGGGGCAGGCCATGATCCATCTTGAAACCAGGGCCCGTCTCAACCCCTGTCTTCCCCTGAGCCGGTCCGAACTGCTTCCTCTGCTCACGGCGATCCTTGACTGTCTGGGATTGCAGGATCGGGTTCTCTCTTTGCAATGTGTGGACGACAGGCAAATCGTCGTTTTGAATGAAGTCTTTCTGGGCTGTAAAGGTCCAACGAACATCCTCAGTTTCCCGGCATCTTCCGACGAAAGTGAGACCTTCCTCGGTGAGCTCGCTCTGTCCATCGATACCCTGACCCGTGAGATTCACCTTTACGGTCAGGAGCCCAGGGAGCACCTCGTCCGTCTTCTCGCCCACGGTATCCTTCATTTGGCCGGGTACGATCATGGAGAGGTAATGGATTCCCTCACAGAGATGGCTGTGGACACGGTCTGCAGTCCATCCCACTGAGGTATCCCTGAAGAGCAGAAAAAAGTGACCTGGGAGACAGAGTCATCCCGGATGTGAGCTGTATTGCGCTGCATGCCAACCGGGTGGTTGCGGGTTTGAATCGCGTCAAGCATGTAAAAAAACAGGGGATCCAACACATGTTGGATCCCCTGTTTTTTGGGATGGAAAAAAGACGGGCTTATCGGGCAAAAGATTGTTCCAAGCAAACGTTTCACTTCCAGATTATTCGTGCCGGTTTGCGCAGCGGCAGACGCTGGTAGGAAAACCTGGGGTGGCCGATCATCATGGCGCCAAAGCAGTCATTTGCCTCGGGAAGGGGTAATGCCTCCTGCACGGGCGAATAGCTGGCTGCTGCACCCATGAAATATCCGGCCCAGCAGCATCCCAGATCCAGGGTCGGCGCAGCCAGTTCCAGGTGGGACAGGGCTATGGTGCAGGCGGGAGGGGCCGGCTTCACCGTTCTATCGGCATGGGCCAGAATGAGCATGGGGGCGCCTCGGAAGATGACATCGCTGCCGTTTTCCCACCTTGTTACGGTATGGTCGAAGTGCATGGCCACAGCCGCTTCCCTCATGTTTTCAAGCAGCCAGCGCATCCAGTCTATGACCAATTCACCCAGATGATCAATCTCCTGGCGATCGCTTAAAACCAACCATTGCACGCATTGGCAATTGTGGCCGGTGGGGGCGTAGTGGGCCATGTCGATCAGCCGGGATATGCTTTGTGGTTTGGGGGGACGCTTCGTATAGGCCCTTATGGAACGCCGGGTTCGGAAAAAATGTTCGCATTGCTCCACGCCCGGTAACAAAGAGGGATCCACCCGGGGACATCGTTCTACCGGAATATCCCGGTGGGTGAGACTGGCTGTGGGGCAGACCGCTACGCAATGACCGCACCTGATGCACAAATCATTGGCCTCCACAGTGGGTTCCGGATATCCATCAGCAGAGAATCGAATGATCTGCGCCGGGCAGACCGCGATGCAAAGGCCATCCTGGTTACATGTCTCGGCATGTACTTCAAACAAATCCATGCGCCTTCTCCCATATACGTCTTTTGGCGTGATCTATCAGCGAGATGTGCCGATTGCCGGATCGTGGGCCGGAACGAACAATGAATAGTGGTTACAGCGCGGTATTGACCATATTCGAGTCGTCGGCAACGTCCAGATGCCGATTGAGTCGACGTTCCACGGCCTTGAAGGCAAAAAGCACCGCATATACAAGAACGACGTACAGGGCTGCGGCCGTTAGAAAAACCTCGTAAAAGGCAAAGCTTCGGGCAGCGATCACCCGGGCCACGCCGGTCAGATCCATGACCGTGATGATGGAGACCAGAGAGGTGGCCTGGAGCAGAAAAATGACCTCATTGGTATAGGCCGGCCAGGCCAGACGAAAGGCCTTGGGCAGGATGATCCGACGGTATTGAAGCCATTTGGACATTCCCAGGGCGCGGGCGGCCTCGATGTCTCCCCAGTCAACAGACTGGATTCCGCCCCGCAATATTTCGGCTGTGTATGCCGCAGTATTCAGGGTCAGGGTCAGGACCGCACAAAAATAGGCCTCGCGAAAAAACGTCCAGAGATGCAGCGTTTCCAGCAGGGATCGAAACTGCCCCGAACCATAGTAGATGAGAAAAATCTGCACCAGAAGCGGGGTGCCGCGGAAATAAAAATTGACCGCATAGGCAGGCCAGGAGATCAAACGACTCTTGGCAACACGCATAAGTGCCAGGGGGATGGCCAAAAACAGGCCGATGACCACGGAAATCGCCGTGATCTGCATGGTGACCCAGGTGCCGGACAAGAGACGCGGCAGAGATTCAAGAATGAGATCAATCATTGTCAGACCCTCCGCACGCCTTTGTTGGCCCAGACCTCGGCTCTCTGTTGTGCCAGAAGAGAGAGGATGGTGATGCCCAGGTAGATGAGAGAAGCCGCAAAAAACCAGGTAAAGGGGCTTCGGGTGGCGCGGGCAGCAATATCTGCATTGCGCATGAGTTCCGGGAGCTGGATGACGGAAATAAGGGCCGTGGCCTTGATGAGCACCATCCAGACATTGCCCAGGCCCGGCAGTGCGAACCGCCACATCTGGGGCAAAAGTACCCGGCGAAAGGTGAGGATCTTGTTCATGCCTACGGCTCTGGCGGCCTCGATCTGACCCTGGTCCACAGCCAGGTAGGCACCTCGAAATACCTCGGTGGCAAAGGCCCCATAGATAAACCCAATGGTAGCGGTACCGGCCATAAAGGGATTGATATCAAGAATGATTTCCGTTCCCAGGGAGGCGCTTATGTCCTGAATCATGGTCGGTACACCGTAGTAGACCAGCAGGATGAGCACCAGCTCCGGCACGCCGCGTACCAGGGTGGTATAGACGCCGGCCAGTATGTTTGCCGCCCGGTTCCGGGTAATCCTGGCCCAGGAACCCAACAGGCCGAGAACCATAGCAATGACCATGGAGCAAAGCCCCACAAGTACTGTCAGTTGTGCCCCTTTGAGCAGGAGCCAGCCATATCCCAAATCCATTGTCTCAGAGTTTCCTTGTCACGGAACCGCCGCATGGTGCGGCGGTTCCGTGACATATGAGATGGCTATTCGCCACCATAGACGTCAAAATCAAAATACTTGTCGTTGATTTCCTTATACACGCCATTGGCACGGATCTCGGCGATGGCCTTGTTGAACATCTTGCGCAGGGTATCGTCCTCTTTGCGCAAGGCAATGCCGATTCCTTCACCAAACCAGCGTGCGTCCGTATAGCCCGGACCAACAAACTCAAAGTCCTTGCCCATATCGGTTTTTAGAAAGCCTTCGTCCAGGACTACGGCATCGGCTATGACCAGGTCCAGACGTCCGGTTTCAAGATCCATGTTGGCTTCGTCCTGGGTAGCGTACGAGCGGATGGTGATGCTGTTTCCAAAATAATCGCGCACAAAATTTTCATGCACGGTGGCTCGCTGCACACCTACGGTTTTGCCCTTGAGCCCTTCCTTGGAAATTTCGATGTTCGATCCCTTGCGGGCGACAAACCGGGCGGGGGTCATATAGTATTTATTAGTGAAATCGACCTTTTGCTTGCGTTCGTCCGTCATGGTCATGGAAGCGATGATGACATCGTATTTCTTGGCCAGAAGTCCGGGAATCAATCCATCCCAGTCCTGGACCACGAATTCGTACTCCACGTCCATGGCCTCGCACATGGCCTTGGCAATGTCATAATCAAAACCGCCGAGGTTCCCGTTCTCATCCACCCAATTGAAAGGTGGGTAGGCTCCCTCGATGCCGATACGGACTGTATCCCATTTTTGTTCAGCTGAAACAGGCAGGGAGACCATCAGAAACGCGATCAGACTCAGTATGCATAGCAATGTTTTTTTCATTATTCCTCCGGGTTATGGTTCGTAGCATGTGCCCTTAGAGAAAGCGGGCCAAGAATTGACGGGTCTGGGGTGAATCCGGATCGTTAAAGACCTTGGATGGCGGGCCCTGTTCCTCCATGACGCCCTCATGCAGATGGAGAACCTGGGTTGAAACCTCCTGGGCGAAGTCCATCTCGTGGGTGGCCACGAGCATGGTCATCCCCTCCCGGGCCAGCTTGCGCATGACCTCGAGCACGTCGCCCACCAGCTCGGGATCCAGGGCGCTCGTGGGTTCGTCAAAGAGCATGACCGCCGGTTCCATGGCCAGCGCCCGGGCGATGGCCGCTCGTTGTTGCTGCCCGCCGGAAAGCTGTGCGGGATAGGCCCTGGCCTTGTCGGCAATACCAACTTTTTCCAGGTAATACAGGGCTGTTTGTACGGCCTTTTTTTTGGGAACATCCTGGACATGCACTGGGGCCTCGATGACATTTTCCAAGATGGTCATGTGACTCCAGAGATTGAATTGCTGAAAGACCATGCCCAGGCGGGTGCGGATGCGGTCCACCTGTTTGTGGTTGGCGGGTTTGGTCCGGCCGTGACGATCCTTGGTCATGGCGATCTTTTCGCCGCGAAGGGTCACGGTGCCGCTGTCGGGAATCTCCAAAAGATTGATGCATCGAAGCAGGGTGGATTTTCCGGATCCCGACGAACCGATGAGGGCGATGACGTCTCCTTCGTTTGCAGTCAGGGAGACGCCTTTGAGGACTTCCAGAGAGCCGAAACTTTTATGCAGATTTTCAACAACGAGGGCGGGTGTATTTGATGTGTCGTCCATGATTCTCCTTTGCTGGACGGATCGGAAACGAAATGGGCCTAGGTCCGATGTTTAAGGCGTATAGGTGATATTTAATGGATTGTCAAGAAATCGACGCGTAGCTTTCATGAAAATTTCACTGAGCATCTGCTCTTGTTGCTGCACTTGAAATGCAGGAGATATTGTATTGTTTTCTAAAGCAACAATACAAGGTGTATGTATTACTGAGATATACTACACTAGTTTTACAATAAACATGAACACTTTTTTTGAAAGTTACCTTGTTGTATTCAGATGCAGGTACTGGGCGTATAACCGGGGGCTGACCCGGGAAAACGCGTCGAAATCGGTCATGATTTCCAGACCGGGGATGATTGCCCGGATAACGGGAAAGCCCAGCCGTCTGCAGGTCAGATCCGCATAGTATGCCTGCAGTCCGTTGCGTTCCAGCAGAGTTTCCAAAAGAATCCGGTCACCTGTGGGGGAACCTGTGGAAAACGAGGGAAGATCTTCGATTGTTTTGACAGGCAGATCTCTGGGATCGGGCTGTGATCGAGGACCGTTTGGAAAGGGGTAGGGGGTCTCGGTCATGGCAGCTATCAGTGCCTTGGTGCCATCGAGGTTGGCTGCTGTCCCGGTGATGATCTGCCCTTCCGGTCCGATGACATAGCATCGGTAGCAGGGGACGCCCAATTCTCCGGTGATATCCTGGAACTGGACCTCGATTCCCAGATTGGCATACCGTTTGAGCAAGAGACCCCATTCAGGGTCTTTCGCAGTGATTCTGAAACAACGGGATGGATCAAAGAGACGGGTCCCCTTGCTGTCCCTTTCGATCACCTCGACAATCGCGTTGGTCTTGGCCTGGTCCATGACCGTTCCCGAGGCCAGTCCCGTGGAGCTCAGGCCGCTGAACAGGTCGGGTTCGTCGAGATTGGAGAAGAGAAAGGCGCATTGGACCGGGACCATGGCGGGAACGTGTTCGTCACCCTTGTCGTGCGTGTGGCCCTCCATCCAGTAGAGGGATTCACCGCCATAGGGTGCCTCCAGACAGAGTTTTCGCGGATCAAGGGGATTGCTGCCCTGATCCCTCAACCTTTCAAAGCCTGCCTTGATAAGCGGATAGTTCCGGGTGCATCCGGTGATCATCCCGTCGCTTATGGTCGCATAGGAAGAAAAACGCTCCACAACCTCCATGGCGCAGGAAACCCGTGCCCCCTCCAGGTCCAGCCCCCGTCCGTAACTTGTCTGCGGCCCGGAAAGCCGGAAGTGGTTTGTGCCGCTCGATGTACTCACGTCCAGGGTCCAATTGCGCTGTATGGCCCAGGGGCTCAGGGAGGCCTGGTGGCGCATCTCCTGTCCGAAGATGGCCCCGATGGAATAGAGCTTGTGCATGGCGTCGTTAAAGACCTGCATGCGCGGGGGGAGGGGCTCGGGCGTCATCTCCCCCATTTCCTGTCTGATCTGGGCGATGGGGGTCTCCAGGGAGGTTGTTTCGGATTCCAGGGAGAGCCGGTCGGCTGGACCCTGGATATCAAGGGCATCAAGAGATGTGTGCTCGTCGATGTTGCGTCGGAATGATTGAATAAGATCGCGGTGTGTTGCGTGATCGTCCTGGAGAAGGACACGGCCGTAGTTGAGAGGAGAACGTCGGGCGAGTTCCTCTCTGGTTTCCCCGGGAATGGTTTCCAGGAGGTTGCCGCAATCAGGTCGGAGAAGCACCACGATGAACAAAAGTGACATGACCACCGGATCGTCGGCAAACCGTGTGTACAGAGCGGTGAATTCTTCCCGGGAAGTCCCCAGCAGTTTTCTGACGGCAAAGGCGTGCAGAAAGCTGTCCAGGGGGCGTTGGCCCAGCATGGTCATGAGCGCTTCCGTGTCCGGTTCGTTGTTGGGACGGGGGGCGAACAGGGCCACACTGGCCTGGCTGAGTATGTGGCTGAGATCGTAATGGATTTTTTGCATGGGTTTCCGTGTACTGACCCTGGGGTCGGCTGAAGGTGGATCGTTGGATGCGACGGATGTCGGGAATCGTTTGCAAGTGGTTCGTCAAGGGGGAAATTCGTGGAACATTTACCGTGGAGAGTGACAACCTATTTCCAGGAGTCGATAAACGCGAGTACCAGAAAGCTCTCTGGGAGACAAAATGTGTCTGCCTGGGGCAGTGGCTGTATTTTTGCATGAGATGTGTTCGACAGTGTCCTTTGGAGGACGCAGGTACGGGTCATATTGATGCGCAACCCCTCGTTCTGGTACGGAGATCAGGTTATGAAGCACTATCTTGTCGGACTGGCATTTTTATTGTTCATGAATGGTTGTATAGCCTGGGAACCCAAGGTGGGCCCCCAGATTGTTCATATCGACCCCCTGGTGGAACGGGCCGTTCCACGGCTTATGGTCGCTCCCTTACATCCCCCGTCGCGGCCGCTGGGATGCATCTGCTATCCCTTCATGGTCCGACAAGAAATTGACAACTCCCAACGCGTTGGTGACGAACTCGGACGGGTTATCTGGGATAACCTCGTTTCCCAGCGTATTTTTGGACTCATGGTGTATGAGGAATCCCCCTGGACTGGCATCGCTGCCGCCTGTCGGTATGCCCGGAGCCAGGGGGTCGATCTCGTGGCCATGGGAGAGATCACCCGGTTCATGCAGGGCGGGGGGACCGGGGTCACGTCCATTGCCTTCAACTTCAGGATCTACGAGGCCGAAACCCAGATGCTCATCTGGTCCATGGCCCATTCCGGAAGGGTCGAGGGCAGCCGGGATCGTGACTACATGGTTTTGACCAGCAAGACCCGTATGCCCCAGTCACCGGAATACCTGGTCCTTGAGTCGCTTTCCAGGGATCTTGGACATATTCTCAAGGCCTGGGCCACAAATCCTGCCTGGGCCGGTCCCGAATCTCTGGAGAATTTTTCCAGCCGGCCGGATTCGTTATCTTCTCCTCAGCCGCCAAGAGAGAATCCTCCCGGCAGCCAGTGATTGTTTCAGGGAGAGGTCGTGCCAGCCAGCCGATCCACAAGCCGGGAACCTTTCGCAGGGCTGATTTGTTCGCATGGCCGGCTTGCCCCGTTCTGTGCGCTTTGAAACTCCCTCGCCGGCCTCGTACCATCAAGCCGTTGCTTCATCAGAGCATAGTTTTCCGACAACATGTCCGGCAACGGCTTGACGAACGATGCCTGGCTCGGTCAGACAGTCAAACCGCCCAGAACGGGGCAAGCCGGCCACCATATTCCAGGTACGTGTAAGAGAACACATTTGCCTTGGAACCTTTCGTTTCCCGGCTTTACAATATCCCCTGCCCTCGTATATGCCTTTTCCTGATCATTTGTTTTCCAAGACCTTGTGTACTACCAACCTTTTTCCCCTTTCTCACACAATTATGAAACATTTTTTAAGCATCAAGGACCTCAAACAGTCCGAGGCTGCGGCATTGGTTCGTCGTGCCCATGATATGAAAACCTCCGGCTTCCGCAGCGATCTGCTCGACGGAAAGACCCTGGCCCTTGTTTTTGAAAAGGCCTCCACCCGGACCCGAACCTCCTTTGAAGTGGCTATCCGTCATCTCGGCGGGCAGACCATGTTCATGACTCCCCGCGATTGTCAGCTCGGTCGCAGCGAACCCCTCAAGGACACTGCCAGGGTGCTCTCCCGGTTCGTTGACGGACTGGTCATCCGCACCTTTGGTCAGGAAAAGCTGGAAGAGTTTGTTCAGTACGGTTCCATTCCGGTGATCAATGCCCTGACCGATGAATTTCATCCCTGTCAGATCATGAGCGATCTGCTGACCATGTATGAGCGGACCCCTGATTTTTCCGATCTCGTGGTTGCCTGGGTGGGGGATGGGAACAACATGGCCCACTCATGGATCAACGCGGCGGTGTATTTTCCCTTTCAGCTCAACATAGCCGTCCCCGAGGGATATGAGCCCGACAGCACCATTTTTGAACGAGCCTCCCAGATGGGGGCGAAGATCTGGATCACCCATGATCCCAAGGAGGCGGTCAGCGGGGCCCATTATATCAATACCGACGTCTGGGCATCCATGGGGCAGGAAGAGGAACAGAAAAAGCGGGAACAGGCGTTTGCCGGTTTTCAGGTCGACGGGGAACTTCTCGCCCTGGCCGATCAGCAGTGCAGGGTGCTCCATTGTCTGCCTGCCCATCGCGGGGAAGAAATCTCCGAGGATGTTCTTGAGGGCCCCCAGTCCGTGGTGTGGGATCAGGCCGAGAATCGTCTGCACATGCAGAAGGCCATTCTCGAATGGATCTACACGGGCTGATGCTCCTGTCCCGAAAGGGGCGCTACCCGGGCGTGAGTCAATGCGTGGGGCAGGGAGGGTATTCCTGAACCAATTTGTGTGCGCTTACAATCTGAGGAGACAATCATGAAAGTTTCAAATCCCTCATTGGTCAATATTCTTGTTGTGGATGATGATCCGCAGATCCGAATATTCATGAAGGAACTGCTCGAATCATTCGGGTACAATTGCGCGGATGCCTCCTGCGCGGATGAGGCCCTGGAGATTTTTGACCAGATCGCCTTTGATCTGGTGCTCTGCGATATCGATCTCGGCGAGGACAACGGCATGGAACTGGCCAGGATGTTGCGGGGCAAGCGTTCCGATACGGCCATCATCATGGTCACCGGGCTGGATGACTCCACACTGGCAGAGACGGCTCTGGATTTCGGGGCGTACGGATATCTGGTCAAACCGGTCCGGGTCAACGAGGTGCTCATCAATGTGAGCAATGCCCTGCGTCGCAGGATCCTCGAACAGCAGTGCCTGCGGCATCAGAAGCTTCTCCAGGACAAGGTGGCCGAGCGTACCGAAAAATTGAACAAGACCCTGAGTGACCTCAGAAGGGCTTTTGACGACATCATCCATGTCATCGCCCTGACCGGGGAGATGAAAGACGCCTACACGGCCGGCCATCAGCAGCGGGTGTCTGAATTAGCCACCGCTATTGCGCGGGAGATGGGTCTTCCCTTTGAAACCGTGGAGACCATTCGACTTGTTGGAATGATTCATGACCTGGGCAAGATCGCCATTCCTTCGGATATTCTGGCCAAGCCCACCAGGTTGCGGCCTACGGAATTCGCATTGATCAAGGATCATCCCCAACTTGGATACGATATCATCTCAACCGTGGATTTCCTGAAACCCGTGGCGGAAATTGTGCTCCAGCATCACGAACGTCTCGATGGAAGCGGATACCCGCGAGGACTTCATGGAAATCAGATTCTTCTCGAGGCCAGAATTATAGCTGTTGCCGATGTGGTGGAAGCCATGTCGTCTCACCGCCCCTATCGTGAAGGTCTGGGACTCGATATCGCTTTGGACGAAATCGAAAAAAATGCCGGCCTGCTCTATGACTCGGAGGCCGCTAAGGCCTGTCTGCGACTTTTTCGGGAAAAGAAGTTTTCCTTTTGATGGAGTACGACCCTTTTTGGAAACAAGGGGTTTGTAATTGAATCAAACCAGATCGGGCCCGGATGCATGACAGCATCCGGGCCCGATCTGGTTTGCGGGAAAAAATGGTTCCAGCGATCAACCCATGTTGAGCTGTTCAAGCAGCGCGTCCACATCTGCCTGGCTGGTTGTAATCTGAACGGCCTCTTTGGTCTGTTTCAGATCCTTATCCGGGCTGCGTTCCCGAGTCTTGAGCAGAATACCGGTGGAAACATAGAGTTCCGCTGTCATGGATTCCACGCGCTGCAGCATTTCGATGACCCTTTTGATCCGTTGGCCGGTCAGATCCTGAAAGGACATACCCGTGGTAATCCCCAAAAGATCGTTGTTCAGAGAAACGGTCAACTCTTTAATCATCCGGCTGTCCGGGTCTTCCTGGACGATGGATTGCGCAAGGATTTTTTCGAGCTGGACCAGAGTCTCCATACCCCTGTCGACCCTGTCCAGGATTTCAAAGGTGGCCTTTTCCGTTTGCTCGATGATCTGGACGAGGCGCTGGGAGGCATCGGTGACCATGCCTGCAGCCTCCTTGGCCTGATTATTTTTCGAAGGGATTTCACCGGGAAGAGCGGAATTCTGCAGACTGTGTATTTCCTGGTAGATGGAGGAAATTTTGCCCATGAGTTCTTCTGTCAGATCCTTGAAGAACTTGGTGTCGTTGGTTTTGGACGGGGGAGCGACGGAGAGCTGACGGGACACTTCCTGAATGATGGCCTCCTTGAGGGGAGGCAGAAGTTGTTCGGATAAGCGTTCGCTTAGATCCTGAAGAGATGTGGGGTCCATAAAACTCATGTGGTAAGGTGACCGATTTGCACTTGACTACAGAAAATAATTTTCTTCGTCAAAAAAGGAGTACCCGTTCTTACCTGATTTTTTGGCCAGGTACATGGCTTCATCGGCTTTGTGAAGCAGCTCGTCGGCCGAATTTCCATCGTCTGGGATAATACTGATGCCGACACTGGCACTCACCCCGATGAGATGTTCCTGCCATTCGACGGGGCGGGTGATCTCCCTGAGCAGCCGTTTGGCCGTCAGTCCGGCATGTACGGGTTTCTGCATTTCCTTGCAGACAAGGACGAATTCGTCTCCGCCGATTCGTGCCACGGTGTCATTCTGTCTGACCAGCCTGAGCATTCGTTCGGAAGTTTCGATGAGCACATGATCCCCGCATTTATGACCGTAGGTATCGTTGATGGGTTTGAATTCATCCAGATCAACGAAAAGGATCGCTGCGTAGCATGCCTTTTCCCTGCATTCTTTGAGCGCACTGTCGATTCGTTTGCCAAGGAGGATTCGATTGGGAAGAGATGTCAGAGGGTCATGGCAGGCCTGGAAATTATGATCGAGTTCATCTTTTCCAAGAGAGCTCATGATCTGGAAGGTGACGATTACGCGTCCCTTGTCGTCCATGGTCATGTTTGCGTAGCTGCTGTGCAGGACCCCGGCATTGTCTTTGAACTCGAAATGATTGAAATAGACATTGTCAGGGGTGAGTTTGACGATCAGGTTGTGCAGGTCATGCCCGTGGTAGATTTTCGTAAGGGAAAGATTGTTTTTGGCCTCTTTGGTATAGCCGCTCGCCTCTTCAAAAGGCACATTGAAATCAAGGATCGTCAGATCCTGATCGCAGATAAGGGCGGGGTTCAGGGAAAAAGTGAGCAAGGTGCTGGAGGACAAGGCCATGATGGGCTTTCTGGAAAAATGATTATGAAACCACGGGGGTGCTCCGCAAACTGTCATTCACAATATGCCGTGTATGACATGTCGTCGTCTTGCATGACAACTCTACCCTTAAGTTCAAAAAGGTGCAACAATCTTTATGAACTTAAGGGTATGATGTTACCGAATTCATAACATGGCGGGGTTATTTGCGGTTGCAATGTCAATTTCCATGCGGACTCGGAAAAGAGGTGTCTGAGCCGTTTGGGAGGGAGACGGATTGTTTCTCCCCAGCTGGGGAGAAACAATCCGTCTAGTCGGCAAAGGGAATTCGCAGGTCGGTCAAGCGTTCCGAAAGCAGGGCCGCCTTTTTGGGAGTGACGTAGGAAAGAATTTCTCCGGCCTTGCGGCCGCGCATGCCGGACAAAATTTTGACGGCGATGTCTTCCTCAAGAGTCTCAAGGACCAGGGCGGCCTGTTTGGCCTTCATGTTGGAGTAGACGTCGATCAAGTGTTTGATTTTCTTGTCCTTCAGGGTGTCGGCCTCGTCAAGCATCTTGCGGATATTGTCCTGGATTTGCTTTGACTCGGCCAGTTTGGCGTCCAGGATTTTTTCCAGTTGCCGCAGTTCTTCTTCCTTGCGGGCCAATTCCTGTTTCTTTGTGCGGATCTCAGCCCATTTTTCAGAGATGATGCCGGGATCTTCTTTTTCCTGGCCTGAAGTCATATCTGTAGCGTTCCCCGAGGTTCCGCCTTCAGCGGAAGGATCCTTTGCCGCGGAGTTGGCAGCAGCGTCGGCATTTTCCTGGGCGGCCTGGGCTTCCTGTACTTGGACCACCTGTGTTCTCTGGTGCAGCGAGCTGTTTGGAAGGATCTGCTGGCTCACACCATACCAGCCCAGCAGTGAGAGTTTGATAAGCCCCACGACGATGAGGGCTTCAAGGAGTCTAGGAATACGTCTTGTCGAAGCGGAGTGTTGCTGTTTCGTCGAATTCCTTTTGTTCGAGGGTACGCTCGTTTTCTTCATGCTCTCTGGCCTGGTTTGATTGGAGTTTTTCAAGGAGTTTTTTGTTCTTGGCACAGACGATAAGGCGGGCGCGTTTTTTTTCCACGTCTCTGGCATAGTTGCCGAGCAGGATCTCTGCTTCCTTATGATCCTGTTCCAGCCTTTTCTTGTAGTTTCCCCACAACCAGAGATCGGCCTGGGTTATGCTTTGTCGGGTCATGAACCGTGCATCGCATTCCTTTATCTGGGATGCAAGTTCACTGACCAGCCGGCCCTGCCGTTCATACAGGGATTTTGCCAGGGAAAAGGCCATCTGGGCCTGCTCTTCCTGCTGGACGCGGTATCGCAGGATGGATGCGAGTTTGAAGACAAAAGGCCGACTCATTGGACTGTTTAAGCTAATTTTGTGCCAGGCCAGAGTGTTTTCGTGATGTTTTCATGTTTGAAGAGAATCAATCGTCGCTCCCGCCATCGTCGCTATCTCCTGAATCTGATCCGCCGTCATTAGTATCTCTCTCATCGTCCAATCTGTCTGACTCATGCCTTGTATCATGATAGGTGGTTCCGTAAGAACCGGATCGTCTGCCTCTGCGGCCGTTTTTAAAAAAGAACCAGAGAATGGACCCCAGCACACCAAACACCAATACTGTTTGGGTCTCGAGATTTTCACTCATCGTCGCATACACGATCAGGATAATGAAAATCAGGATGGCAAGCTTGAGAAGGAGGCTCATTTTTTTGACCGGCTTTGACCGGCCGGCATTTCGGGAAGAAGATGTGGTTTTTTGATGCATGCTCTGGGAGGATAGGTTGGAGGAGCCGGAAGGGTTGAGTCCACCGGCCACGGAAACCGCTTCAATGGGCGTGATGATGGTTTCATGCTCCACGTTAAAGAATTTGCCATCCTCATCCACGATAAAGCTGAACCTGCCCGCGTCACCGGTGACGGTCACCAGGGGAGTGCAGAGCTCGGTGGTATTGTGGATACGGGCGGGATCTTCCATGTAACGGACTCTGTTCAGGAGTTCGAGCAGGGCTTCCTGATCCATGCTCCCGCGGTTTATGGTAACGAACGATCCGGTACTTTCCCTGTAGTCACGGCTGATTCCCTGCGTTTCTACCCGGTACATGGTGCTCATGAGATTCTCCCATTCTCTGAATGGTTGGTGCATGCAGGTCAAGGACTGCATGCCGGGCGGTTATCCAACATTATTGTCAAATAATATGCGAATACAAGGATGATGACAAGAGGGGGTCGGCAAGTCGCCTTTACAGCATCCCGCATCGCCGATATGTTTTTATATTCATACCCCTTCATGATCAGAGACGGTTACGAGGTAGTCATGTTCAAATTTATCCATGCGGCCGACATCCATCTGGACAGCCCGCTTTGCGGTCTGTCCAGATACGAGTCGGCTCCTGCCGAATCCATCCGCAACGCCTGTCGCAGGGCCCTTGAAAATCTGGTGGATCTGGCCATTGACGAAAAAGTCGCCTTTGTTCTTCTGGCCGGTGACCTGTATGACGGGGACTGGAAGGACTACAGCACGGGCATATTCTTCAGCCGCCAGATGGGCCGTCTTGACCGGGAGAACATCCGGGTCTTTGCAGTGGCCGGCAACCATGACGCAGCCAACACCATGACCAGGGCCCTGGTCACTCCCGCCAACATGACCCTCTTTGCATCCCATAAACCGCAGACCACGGTACTTAAAGATATCGGCGTGGCCATCCATGGCCAGAGTTTCAGATCCCGCCATGTCCAGGACAACCTGGTCGCCGCCTATCCTCCTGCCCGGGCGGGGTTGTTCAACATCGGTCTTGCCCATACCAGCCTGGACGGCCGCGAGGGCCACGGGGTGTACGCCCCCTGCTCATTGGTCGACCTCCAGTCCAAAGAGTACCACTACTGGGCTCTGGGACATGTGCACAAGCGGGAGATCGTCTCCCGCGATCCCTTTATCGTGTTTCCCGGGTGTATCCAGGGACGGCATATCAGGGAGACCGGCGACAAGGGGTGTGTGCTTGTCACGGTCGACGATCTGGCTGTCACCCGGGTGGAACCCGTTGCCCTGGACGTGTTTCGCTGGGCCCTGTGCGCGGTGGATCTGGACGGTGCAAAGGACGAAAACAGCGTAATGCAACGTGTTCGCGAGGCACTCCACAAAGAACGGGTCAGGGCGGATGACCGGCCCCTTGCCGTGCGCGTCCGGTTGCAGGGAGCCACTAAAATGGCCGGAGATCTGGCCGCGCAGCCTGAGGCCTGGCTGCAGCGGATCCGGATGCTCGGGGCGGAGATTGCAGGGAGCGAGATCTGGGTGGAGCGGCTCGAACTGGCCGCCACCGGCAGACTTGATCGCGATGCCGTGATGAACGAGGATTCGGGATTTGCCCGGATGCTCCGGGAGATCGAGGCCATTCCCTGTCATTTTGATGCGATCGAGGGGGTGAATGAGATTGTCGAGGAGCTGCTGCAAAAGGTGCCTGCCGAGGCCCTCGTCCCGGAATTCAAAACAAACATCCATGATTCCGACGCGATGTGCAGGCTGGTCAGCGAGGCCAGGCAGATGCTCGTGGGGAGGCTGCTGGCCATGGGAGGCGACCAATGAGAATCGATCGTTTCGACCTGCTTGCCTTCGGACGGTTCACGGATACCTCGCTGGATCTCTCCGCAGGTGAGCAGGGACTTCATCTGATTTATGGGAACAACGAGGCGGGAAAAAGTACCTCCCTGCGGGCATTGGTCGCCTGGCTGTTCGGCATTCCTGTCCGGAGCCAGGACAATTTTCTCCACACCCATGCCCAGCTTCGACTCGGCGGCAGACTCAGACGTGCAGACGGCAAGACCCTGGAATTCGTGCGCAGGAAGGGGAATAAGGGAACTCTCCTTGATCCCGCAACTGGTGAGGTCATGGATGATGCGCTTCTCGAACCCTTTGTGCCCCGGGGAATCGATGAATCTCTGTTCCGGCATCTCTACGGCATCGATCACGAACGACTCGTGGCCGGGGGGCAGGAACTTCTGGATCAGTCCGGGGATGTGGGTCAGGCCCTGTTCAGTGCGGCCGCAGGAACGGCCGGTTTGCGAAACGTGGTCAGCGAGCTGCGTGCAGGGGCTGAAAATCTGTTCAAGCCCAGGGCGTCGACCAAGGTGATCAACCAGGCTGTGGCCAGCTATAAGGAGGCGCAGAAACGAATCAGGGAGACAACCCTTCCGGTCTCCGAGTGGAAACGGTTGCAAAAGGAACTTGCCGACACCCTCGAACAGATCAAGGAGATCGAAGAGATCATCCGCCGGGCCAGCGGGGAGAAAAGTCGGCTGGAGCGTCTGGTTCGGGTCAAGGGGCCGCTGGCTGAACGTCGCGTTGTTCGCGCTCGTCTGGCTGAGCTTCAGGCGGTTCCTCTGCTGCCAGCTGATTTTGAGGCGAACTGCAGGATGTTTACAAAGGATTTTCAGGATGCCGAAAAAGCGCAGAAAAAGGGCCAGGCGCGTTTGGCCCTGCTGGACGAGGAGGCCGCATCCCTGAATGTCCGTCAGGATTTTCTGGACAACGAAGGGGTCATAACCGAGCTGTTCAAGGAATTGGGCGCGGTGGAGAAGACCATGAAGGACCGTCCCCGGCAGGACGGCCAGCGTCGGCGACTGCGCAACGATGCCATGCTGATCCTCAAGAGTATCCGACCGAACGCCACGCTCGAGGATGCCGATCAGCTCCTCCGCCCCCTGCTTAATAATCAGAAATGGGTCATAACGCTTGCCCAGTCGTATGAACTGCTGGCGCAAAAACAAAAGACAGCCGAGACCCTCCTGCGGGATATCGAGGACGAGCATGCCGCGGTGAAAAAAGAGCTTTTCCAGATTCCGCCGTCGGGGAGGGATTTGAGGGAGATCAAGGCGACCATTGCCGCTGCCCGCAAGGCCGGAGACGTGGAGGCGCGTCTGGCTGACAGTGCGCAGCGGGCCAAGGATGCGATGCAGACTGTACAGGCGGGTTTTGCCGCGCTGGGCCGGTTTGCCGGAACGCATGACGAGCTTGAAAAGATTCCCATGCCGGTATCCGAGACCCTTGATGCGTATGAGAAGCGTTTCGACGAGATCAGCGATGCCTGCAAGGATCTAAATACCAGGCTCAAGGATGTTCTGGAGCAGAAAAAGAATGCCGAGCAGGAACTCAAGGTGCTGCTTCTGCAGGAACATGTCCCGACATTAATGGATCTGGAAGACTCACGTTCGTTACGGGAGAGGGGCTGGGCACTGATCCGGGGGAGGTATATCGAACAGCGTGATGTGGGGGAGGCCGTGACTTCCTATGCGCCCGCGGGTGATCTCCCCGGAGTGTATGAGGATGCTGTCTCCCAGGCAGACAGGGTCGCCGATGCGATGCGTGCCAGCTCGGAACGGGTTGCCAAACGGGCGAATCTGGAGGCGCGAATCGAGGAGTTCGGGGTGCGCATCCAGAAGCTGGAAGAGGAAGAGCTCGCCGTCCAGCGGACTCATGATGCATTGAACCGGGCCTGGGAGGATGTCTGGAAACCTCTGGGTATCGAGCCGGGCACGCCCAGGGAGATGAAGCAATGGCTTCTGCGGGCGGCAAAATTGATCACCGACATGAAGTCGGCCAGACTCGTTGCCACGGAGGCGGCCAGGCTCGAGGCGGAAGAGACTCGGCACAGAGAGGCGGTCGCCCGGCAGATAGCCGTGTTCGACGCGCAATTATCCACCAGGGATATGGGACTGGCGGCCATGATCGAATGGTGCGAGCAGCGGGTCGAGCATGCCGAGGACCGTCTCAAGCAGAGGGCGCGGCTTCAGCAATCTCTGGAGATGATCGGGCAGCGCATGACCCGTGCAAAGGAGGCCTTGGAAGCTGTCAAAAAAGAGCGCAGACAATGGGCAGCGGAATGGTCTCAGGCCATCGACGGGCTGGGTGTGGCCCCTGATGTCCATCCTGAGCTTGCCAAGAGTATTCTTGAGCGGCTTGCAGATTTTTTCAGGACCTTTGATGAATCCGAAGCCCTGGGTCGGCGTATCTTCGGGATGGATCAGGTGGAGAAAGAGTTCGAGACCAGGGTGCTCCAGCTGGCCGATCGGGCGGGATGGGAGATGCACGAACAGGATCCCAGGTCTTTTGTCACCCAGTTGAACAGGGATGTGGTCGAGGCGCGCGATGCCCGGGCCACACTCAAGAAGATCAGCGGGCAGAAAAAGGATATCAAGGAAGAAATAGAGAGCGCCCTGATCACCATGGCCACGGCACGGGAGAATCTGGCACGGCTCAGGGAACTCGCCGAGGTGCAGAGTGACGAGGATCTGGAAGCAGCCGGTGAACGATCCCGGGACAAGCGGGAACTCATGCAGCGGCTCGACAGCCTGGAAAAGGAGCTGATCCGCAACGGAGACGGTCTGCCTATCGAGACCCTGGAAAAGGAGTTCGATCAGGCGGAGATGGATGCCATCACCGAAGACCTCGACAAGGTACGATTGACCCTTGAGGAGTACCAGAAAAAGCGGGACGAACTGCGCGATGTCCGGCAGACTTTGCAGAATGAAATCCAGGCCAAAGACGGCAGTGCCCTGGCGGCCGGGGCCTCTCAGGATGCCCAGGAACACCTGGCCGTGATTGCCTCCGGGATGGAAGAATATCTCCGACTGCGCATAGCGGGACAGATCCTTGAACAGCGCATCGAGACCTACCGCAGGGAAAATCAGGGCCCGCTTCTTGGCAGGGCCGGGGAGCTCTTTACCCGGCTGACCCTGGGTTCGTATGACGGACTGCGTGACGAATTGGACAGTGCAGGCAATCCCGTATTGCTCGGCATCCGTCCCGGAGATGCCGAGGTTCCTGTGGAGGGAATGAGCGAGGGGACCAGGGACCAGCTTTACCTGGCCCTGCGCCTGGCCACCCTGGAGCGCCATCTCGGCACGGGAGAGCCCATGCCCTTTGTGGTCGATGATATCCTGATCGGTTTCGATGACCAGCGCACCCGGGTCTGTCTCCAGGTTCTTGCAGAGCTTGCCGCGAGAACCCAGGTACTCGTGTTCACCCACCACAAGCGGGTCGTGGAGCTCGCCCGGGAGATCGAGGCTCGGGCCGGACTTTTTGTGCATCAGCTTTGATGTTTCGTGCCGATATTGCGGAAGGGATGTGAGGGGATTTCAGCCCGATGCAGGGCTAAAATCCCCTTGTGCGTGGAATGGAGCCGGGGTGGTCGCCCGTGGATCGGTTCCTCAGAAGGCAGGGATAAACAGGTTGAGACCTGGTTTTTTCTGCGGTAGGGCATGTTTGTTATGCAATCTGAGACATATGCCAAGGTGGTGTGATGCGCGATTTTTTTCAGAATATCCAGGAACGGCTCGACCGGGGCGAATCGGTCGCCCTGGCCGTGATCGTCAGTCAGAAGGGATCGACCCCCCGGGATGCAGGAACCATGATGGCCCTGTTTACGGACGGCTCCCTTGTCGGGAGCATCGGGGGCGGATCTGCCGAGGCCGAGGTCATCCGTGCCGGACGCATCCTCATGGAACGGGGCGAATCGCGACGGGTGACCAGGAAGTTTTCCATGACCGACGGCAAGTCGGCAAGCAGCATGGGCATGGTGTGTGGCGGGGAAGTCGAAATTTTGCTGACCCTTCTCGAACCGGGCGATCATGATCTTGTTGCAGCGGTGGTCGAACATATCGGACGTGAACGCTCCTGCTTTCTGGCCTTTCCCCTTGGGGATGAGCCCGTCAAAGGCGCTCCCCTCGTCCTCGTGGATGGCGAACATGGCATTGGGCATGTCGATTGTATCCATATTTTGTCCAAGGCGGGGATTCCTCCCCGGCCTGTAATCATTCCCGCACAAGGCAGAAGATGGTTTGTCTGCCCGGCTATGGGAGCACCCAAGGTCTATTTTTTCGGGGCCGGCCATGTCAGTCGAGCAACGTCCGAGATCGCGGCGCTGGCAGGGTTCGCTCCCGTTGTCGTGGACGACCGTCAGGAGCTGGTCACTGCGGAATTGTTTCCTTTTGCCCGGTCCATCCATTGCCCCGCGACGTTTCATGATTGTGTGTCCGACTTCACGTTGACCCGCAATGATCTGGTGGTCATTGCCTCGCGGGTACCCCTGCTGGACAATGTTCTGTTGGAACAGGTTCTGGCCACCCCGGCCGGATTTGTGGGGATGCTCGGCAGCGTCAGGAAGCGCGATGCCATTTTTGCCGATCTTCTGGCCAAGGGCGTGGCGCAAGGGGATATCGACCGGGTGTCCTGCCCCCTGGGTGTATCCATCGGGGCCAGGACCCCCCAGGAGATCGGGGTGAGCATCGTGGCCCAGCTCATCCAGGCGCGGAGGAGAGGGTTGTGAAGGATATAGGTGCCATCATCCTGGCAGCCGGGGAATCATCGCGTATGGGCAGGTGCAAAACGCTGCTTCCCCTGGGTGGGCAAACCGTGCTGGAGCATGTGATCGACCTGTTCCGGGAGGTCGGGATCGGGCACATCTGCGTGGTCACGGGATTTCACGCGCAGGCGATCCGCCCGTTCATTGCCGGGCCCGGGGTGTTCGAGGCCTGCAATCCGCATCCCGAAGAGGGCATGTTCTCCTCCATCCGCACCGGGATCAGGGCCTTGGACAATCAGTGTGCAGCCATGTTTCTTTTGCCCGTGGACATTCCCCTGGTCCGTTCGTCCACCCTGCGGCTCGTGGAAGAACAATGGAGAAAGGATGCCGCGACTGTCGTCATCCCCTGCTTCAGGGAGCGCAGCGGCCATCCTCCTCTGGTGCCCGCCATGCTGGCCTCCCAGATCGATGACTGGAGCGGACCCATGGGGCTGCGCGGTTTTTTCGCATCCATAGGCGAGCGCATCGTATCCGTTCAGGTCCCTGACGAGCACATGCTCATGGATATGGATACACCCGAGGCGTATGAGCGCATCCGCTTTGCCCATAAAGGGTTCCCTGTCCCGTCCCGGGAGGAGTGCCTGGTTTTTCTGGAAGCGGTCTGCCCGCTCCCGGCGAACATCCGGGCCCACTCACTCATGGTCGCGGGGTTGGCCCGGAGCATGGGGGAGACCCTGAATCGCTGCGGGGAAAGGTTCGACCTCGATCTCCTCGAAGCGGCGGGACTGCTCCATGACATTGCCCGGCTCGAACCGTGTCATGGTCCCCGGGGTGCCCGCATCCTCGAAGCAATGGGATTTCCCGTGGTGGGGAAGGTCATTGCCCCCCATTCGGACATGGATGTGCCAAAGGGTTCACCCATCACCCATGAGGAGATTCTTTTTCTGGCCGACAAATATTTCAGGGGAGAGACGCCTGTTTCGCTGCGTGTGAGGTATCAGGCCAAGATGGAGCAGTACGGAATCAATCCCGAGGCCCGAACCCATGTGAAAGCACGGCTGGCTCATGCCCTGCACTCCGAAGCCCGTTTTCAGGAACGAACGGGAATCGTGTTGGAGGAATTGGCCCGTTGTGTGGCCGGCCATTCCCGGGACCAGGGGAGGCCGGGCCGATGAAGATCCTGCTGCTACGTCATGGAGATTGCCGTACGGACGGGGAGAAACGGTATGTCGGACAGCTCGACCTTCCCTTGAACGATCTCGGCATCAGGCAGGCCCGGGAGTGGAGGGATGTTTTTGCCGCAGATCTCCCGGACAGGGTCATAAGCAGTGACCTGACACGTGCCATGCAGACCGCAAAGGTCGCCCTCGAGGGGCTGCCTGTGCGCATCAAGCCGCAACCGGGACTGCGGGAGATATCTTTGGGTGACTGGGAGGGCATGGCCCGGCAGGACGTGCGGACCCGGTTTTCCCGGGCCTATGCCCGCCGGGGCGAAGATCTGGCCGGATTCCGTCCCCCGAACGGGGAGAGCTTTCAGGATCTCCAGACACGGGTGGTGGGAAGGTTCTCCGCCCTGTGCGCTGGATGCGATCCCGGCGAGACCCTGCTTCTGGTCACCCATGCCGGGGTGATCAGGGTCCTGCTCTGCCACATTTTGGGCATGGACCTCCAGCGGCTGTTCACCCTGGCCGTAGACTACGCCCGGATGGTCTGTCTGGAAGGGACTCCTGCCGGTTGGGTGGTCAGAGGCGTGAATCTGGCGCCGCCCGGAATCGGGCGATGAGGCATGATCTTTTTTGTATATGCGAAGGCCCGCATGCAGTGCAAATTCTACGGGGACATCTACCTCTCCCAGCAGGGACGTTTGCAGGGCATGGAATACCTGGATCTGGTCCTCTCGGAAATCCACGGA